>JBJTFT010000166.1:0-7445 GCA_046093525.1 Sphingomonadales bacterium
CGAGTAAGGAGTTCGAGGATATCTATTACAAGTATGCTTACTGCGCCTACCATCTTTCGGATTTCATGAATGCCGAAAATCTTTTCAAGAGTTACCTGGAGATCTTTCCTACCAGTGGCCGTGCCGAGGAGATCGACTACATGCGAGCGTATTGTTTTTACAAGCAGTCCCCTAAAGCACAACTCGATCAGACCAATACGGTCCGTGCCATGGGTATGATGCAGACCTTCATCAATACGCATCCGGGATCGCCTCGAAACAAAGAGGCAAACGATATCATCGACATCTGCCGGGCCAAACTCGAGACCAAAGATTTTTTAAGCGCCCAGTTGTATTTTGATCTGGGTCAGTTCAGAGCGGCCGGTGTGGCCTTTACATCATTATTGAATGCCTACCCCGAGTCGTATCGAGCCGATGAATACAAGTTGATGGTGATCAAATCGTACTATCGTTTTGCCGAGATGAGCATCGAGGAGAAAAAGGCGGAGCGCTTTGAACAGGTGATCAGTGAATGTTTTGAATTCGTGGATCGCTATCCGGAGAGCAAATGGAAAAAAGAGGTCGATAATTTCTTGAATCTATCACAGAACAACATAAAAATCCTTACCAATGAGCAAACTAAGACGCCAGCTTAGTGCCGGTATTACCAGCAATGTAGAAACGCGCAATCTTCAGGATGTGAAATCGAAGACAGGGAATGTCTATGAGTCGATCTCCATCATTGCCAAGCGGGCTAACCAGATCAATATCTCGTTGAAAGAAGAGTTACATAACAAGCTCGAGGAATTTGCCAGCCATACCGACAGTCTCGAGGAGATTCATGAGAACAAGGAGCAGATCGAGATCTCGCGCGCCTATGAGCGCATGCCGAATCCTGCACTGCTGGCTACCCAGGAGTTCATGGACGATAAGGTCTATTTCAGAAAGCAGGAGGACGAGTTGTTCAGCTAATTTTGCTGACCATGTTACCCCGTTTTTTTTTGGTACTGGCCCTGGGGCTTACGATTGGGTTGTCGGCCCAAGAACTACAATCGCGTGTCAGTATCATAGCCAATAAGGTGAGTTCGCAGGTAGATCGCAAGATCTTTCAGACCCTGCAAGGCGGGCTCACCAATTTTATCAACACCCGAAAGTGGACCACCGATGCCTTTGGTCCCGCAGAAAAGGTTCAGTGCAGCTTTCTCATCAGCATCGATCAAGATCTGGGCAATAATGTATTTAAAGGAAAGCTGACCGTGCAGGCCGCTCGCCCGGTTTATAATACTTCTTACGAGAGTCCCCTCATCAATTTTCAGGATGATAATGTGGTCTTCAAGTATGTAGAATTTCAGCCCATCGAATTCAACGAGAACCGGGTACAGGGTAATGATCCCCTGGTGGCCAATCTGACGGCCGTCATTGCTTTTTACATCAACATTATCTTAGGTTTGGATTATGACTCTTATGCTTTGCGCGGAGGGGATCTGTATTTTCAGCGTGCCTGGAATATCGTGAACAATGCCCCGGGTGGTCGCGATATTGCCGGTTGGAAATCGTTCGACGGCCTTCGCAATCGGTATTGGCTGGCCGAGAATATGAACAATAATCGGTTTACGCTGGTACATGATGCGATCTATGCCTACTACCGGACGGGAATGGATGTGTTCTTTGAGAATGAGGAGGCAGGTCGCAACGGAATGTTGAATGCGCTCAATTATCTCAATACTGTCAATACGGAGAACCTTAACTCTATGATCGTTCCTTTCTTTTTTCAGGGAAAGGCTAACGAGTTGGTCAAGGTTTTCGGCAAGGCCAGTAGCGAGCAACGAAACCGTGCGCGTGAGTTGCTGACCAAAATGGATATAACCAATATAGCGCTCTATAAATCGTTATGAGATCCCTCTTTATTTGCCTGCTATTTGGGTGGATGAGTATGGCGGCTTGTGGGTCAGACAAGTCGGTTCCCGACGGCGTGTTGCCGCCCGATAAAATGCAAGAGGTAGTATGGGATCTGATGCGTGCCGATCAGTTCGTAGTTGGTTTTGCGCTTCCTCAAGACAGTGCACTCGATGACAAATCCGAAAAGATCAAGTGGTACAGCCGGGTGTTGGCGATTCACCGTGTATCCGAGCAGCAATTCAAAGAAAGTTTTCGCTACTACCAGACTCGGCCCGATCTGATAGCCATCATGATGGACTCCATAGCACGAAAAGAAGAGAAGATCGATCGAATGCCCAACCGTAAGCCTCAACAGCTGCTGGAGTAAGTTTCCTAATTTTACAGACCATCAACATAGCATAACATGAACAAAGTAGTAGTGGGTCCCGATGTGGCCATAGCAGATATCATGGATGGGGCCACCCTTATGCTGGGAGGATTTGGGCTGTGCGGAATACCCGAAAATTGTATTGCGGCATTGGTGCGCAAACAAGTTCGGGAGTTGACCTGTATTTCCAATAATGCCGGTGTCGATGATTTTGGCATTGGGCTACTACTCGCCAAGCGACAGGTTAAAAAAATGATCTCTTCTTATGTCGGTGAAAATGCCGAGTTCGAAAGACAGCTCCTTAGTGGCGAGTTACAGGTAGAGTTGATTCCGCAAGGAACCCTGGCTACCCGTTGTCTCGCAGCCGGCTATGGAATGCCCGCTATCTATACCCCGGCCGGCGTGGGTACCGAGGTAGGAATAGGTAAGGAGGTGCGAAATTTTGAGGGCAAGGATTATCTGATGGAGATGGCATTTGATGCCGACTTTGCCATCGTAAAGGCCTGGAAGGGAGATACGATGGGCAACCTGATCTACCGCGCCACGGCACGTAATTTTAATCCGCTGATGGCCATGGCCGGAAAGATCACCATTGCGGAGGTCGAAGAGTTGGTGCCTGCCGGCGAACTTGATCCCGATGCCATTCATACGCCCGGCATTTATGTGCATCGCATTTTTCAGGGCATGGGATTCGAAAAAAGAATAGAGCAAAGAACCGTCAGACGCGGATAAATTTTTTTTGATGGCACTATCCAAAGAACAGATCGCACAACGCATCGCCAGAGAGTTACAACAGGGGTATTATGTGAACCTCGGCATTGGTATTCCCACGCTGGTGGCTAATTATATCCCCCAGGGAATGGATGTTGTATTACAAAGTGAGAATGGGTTATTGGGAATGGGTCCTTTTCCATTAGCGGGAGAAGAAGATGCCGACCTGATCAATGCCGGTAAGCAAACGATCACCACGGTAAAGGGCTCCGTTTTTTTTGATTCGGCCCTCAGCTTTGGCATGATCCGAGCCGGCAAGGTAAACCTTACGGTACTTGGAGCTATGGAAGTAAGCGATACCGGTGATATCGCCAATTGGAAGATACCGGGTAAGATGGTCAAAGGAATGGGTGGGGCCATGGACCTGGTGGCCAGCGCCCGTAACATCATCGTAGCCATGATGCACACGAATCCAAAGGGAGAATCCAAATTATTGCCGGCGTGCACGCTGCCCTTGACGGGGGTCCGTTGCGTAAAAAAGATCGTCACCGATCTGGCCGTGCTCGACATTACCCCACAAGGTTTTCGATTACTGGAGAGGGCGCCCGGGGTATCGGTCGACGAGATCCGTGCCAAGACAGCCGGAAGATTGATCGTAGAGGGAGATATTCCCGAATTGCAAGTCGACTAGTCGATCAGATCGTTTCGAACAGCGAAAAAAACCAACCCGGCCGTATTCTTTGCCCCAAATCGATCCATCAAGCGGTCTTTGATGGCTTCTACCGTACGGGAGCTGAGTTCCATCTTTTGTGCAATCTCTTGTGCGGTGAATTCCATGCATATCAATCGTAACACCATTTTTTCTCTGTCAGACAGTACCCTGTCTTGTTCGAGTGGAGGCAGGGTCTTTTGCTTTTGTCCGGCGTTACGCAAGAGCACTCTATTTACGAAATCGTTCAGGTAGTAGCCTTTTTCGACCACTGCTGTGATAGCGTTGAGCATCTCTTGTGGCTCCGCATTTTTTAGCAAATAGCCATGGGCTCCATTCTCCATCAAGTGATGTACGAATCGCTCGTCTTCGTGCATGCTGACCACAAGAACCTTGATGTTGGGATAGGCACGACTGATGATCTTCGTTGTTTCGATCCCGTCCTTGCCCGGCATTTTAAGGTCCATCAGCACCACTTGGATCGGATGTGTCGCCAATAAGGCCAGCAGTTCGTCTCCGTTTCCGGCCTCTACCACAAAACGAATTTGTCGATAGGCAGACAGTGAGTGGATAACGCCCTTTCGGAATAATTGGTGATCGTCTGCGATGGCAACGGTGATCTCACTCATGGAATAGCGATTTTAATAGCATAGATGTTCTTGGTCGGTTCTTTTTCGAATTGAATGGATCCTTCGAGTAACCGAATGCGCCCGGCAATGTTCTTTAATCCCATTCCCTCGGGTTGGTTGTTGAGTCGCTCAAAGATTTGTTGCGTAAGGCCATTACCGTCATGTGAGATAAGCAGGCGATATTGTTGCTGGTGCCAGAGCTGCTCAATATCGATAAAGCTGGCCTGGCTGTGCTTGAGAATATTATTGAGCAGTTCCAGCACGATACGGTAGATGATCATCTCTTTTTCTTCGCTATATCGTTTCTCGTACGACATAAAGCTGGCGGATGCGGTTACTACCCCGGCTCCATTGATCTTTTTGACCAGGTCGTTGATGGCCGAATGAAGTCCAAAGTTTTTGAGCGTAGGGGGGATCAGGTCATGGCTGATACTGCGAACCAGTCCGATGGCCTCATCCAGGATCGACCGGGTCATGGCAATGGTCTTTGCCTGGGTCGCTTTGTCTTGCTCCAATAACTGATCATTTAAATAAAGCCGCGCCGTGGCCAATAAAGGACCCGCATCGTCGTGCAGATTGGCCGATAGTTTTTTTCTTTCCTCCTCTTGATAGCGAAGTGAGGCATCTAATAGTAATTGCTGTTGTTTTTTCTCGAGCGCCAGCAATTTCGCATTGAACGACTTGATCCTTCTTTGATAAAAGAATAAGACGAATAACAATACCGCTACGAGTAATAATAAAAGTAGCGGTATTGTCTTGGAGCTTACGAGTTGGTTCCAGTTAAAGGCGGCTGCAACACAGCATTTCATTGTTACGAACTATACCTATAAAGGTACAATTCCATGCTTAAGTGCGATCATGGCAAGACCCACTCGGCTCTTGACATCGAGTTTGACGAACAGTTGGTCCCTTAGGGAATCTACGGCTCTGGGGTTGAGTCGCAGTTCTTGGGCGACCTCTTTGTAGGTTTTATCGGAGCAGACCAGTTTCAGGAATTCAATTTCGCGGTCATCGAGCATGACCCGCTCCAGCGACCGGAGTCCCTCGGTCTTGTCTTTGATGAGACCCACCAGTTTGCTGCTCGTGTAGTTAGAATAATAGAACCCGTCATTCACGATATTTTCGATGGCCGTCTTTAGCTCTGAGCTTCTTGCCGATTTATGAATGATGCCACGCGCTCCCGCTTTTAGAATTTGTACGAGGGTAAACTCCGTCTCGAACATCGTCAGGATGAGTATTTTAATATCAGGACGGTGCTGTTTTAGCCAGCGAGAGGTTTCGATCCCATTCATCTCTTTCATGTTGAGATCTAATAGGATAAGATCGGGTTCCAGCCCTTCTTCCAAAGCGGCTGTCAATTCTTTTCCGTTCGAGAATTGAGCAATGACCTTTGCATAGGCCATGCTGTCAATTTGTTCGGCTAAAGCCTTTCTGATCATTACATGATCGTCTACCAGTACGGTGGTTGTCATAGGGGTTTATTTAGGGATTTGTAGATGAATATGTGTGCCATGGCCCGGCCTGGACAATAGGGTACATTGCCCTTGCAAGGATTGCGCTCGATGCTGCAGGTTATAAAGTCCGGATCCTTTTTGGACTCGATCGATGTCAAATCCAATTCCATTGTCTTGTATGTGTATGTAAACAAATCGTTCGTCGGTCGTAAAGCGGATATTTACCTCGGTGGCGCTGGCATGTTTTAGCAGATTTTGAATGGATTCTTGAATGATGCGAAAAAGGCAGATCTGCTTGTCTTGTTCAAGGATGGGTAAGTCGACCTCTACCATTAGGGTAGTCTTGATATTACGATATTGTCTCAGTTGGCCTAACAGGTGCTTAGTGGCTTCGAGAAGGCCCATCTGTGATAAGGTCGATGGGTGTAGCAAGGCAGCTAGCCGCCTTATCTGTATCAGTGTGTTGTCAATAGAGTCAATTGATTGCTGGAGGGTGCTGTTCTCTTTCTCTTCCTCTTCCTCTTTCATGGCCTGCTCGAGTTGCAACCTGGCGAGCAGCAGCGATGGGGCTATATTATCATGGAGTTCAGTTGCTATTTTCTGTAGCGATCTCTCTTCGGCAAGCAACACCTGATTTTTTATATCCGCTCTGCTTCTTTTCCGCCGCCGTTCATAAAGCAGCATGAGCGTCATCAATATAATTCCCTGTATGATGACGGTGGCGATAAGATATGTCTCTCTGCTTTGCAAATGATTTTTAAACTATATTCTAGTTAATAACGCTTATTTAGATTTGACTATACAGCTATAGTAGTTCGAATTAATAATTGAAATTAGCTTTAGTGTTTTCATTTTGCTGATGTAGTACCGACTTTTATTTTGGAAATATCTGTGTGAATTCATCCTACTTGTAGAAAAAGAACTACAAAAAAATCATCAAATGTTTGAAATCGAATTGTGGATTTAAAAGTGGAAATTGTCGGTCCAATTAAACACGCAGCATGATCAAGGTAGGCCTGGCCGATCATCAATTGTACTTTAGAAAAGGACTGGTAGCCGCGCTTGCCAACGAGAGGGACATCTGTCTTGTGTGGGAGATAGCGGGGGTACAAGAGCTTGTGCAAGCCTTGCATCGTTCTACTCCTGCTATTTTGCTGGTAGGGTTAGAGATGAAGGGTTTCGACTTTCTCTCCTTTATTGAACAAAAGAAGATCCGCTATCCTTCTTTAAAACTGATCGTTATGACCTCTTCTGATGATCTGTCGCAGGCCAAGGAATTATTGGATGCGGGTGTGAATGCTATTTTACCAAGGGAATCAGAGGAGGATGCAGCCGCAGCGGCGGTGCTGGCCGTTGCCAAAGATGATATTTACTTCAACGAATTGGTAAGCCGCGCATTGCTGACTCGGCTTCGTCGAAAGAACATGGGTGCTCCGGTCGATACCCTTCGTTTGTCAAAGAATGAAATTCGAGTGCTGGAATTGCTAGCCGACGGATGCAAGACGGAAGAAATTGGGAATCGGATTTTTTTGAGTGTCAAATCGGTCGAAAATATTCGTTATCATCTTAAGATCAAAACGGGAGTCAGTTCCAGTATTTCGCTGGTCGCGTACGCCCTTCGCAATCGGCTGATCCGGTAACTTTTTGGGTTCTGGGCGGCATCGACCGTATTTTCCGAAGACCGAATTTTTAGGGTT
>JBJTFT010000167.1:0-14301 GCA_046093525.1 Sphingomonadales bacterium
CCTCTACATATCATCTGTAAGCATCGCTATGGAGTGCCTTTTGCCTTACTGCTTTTTGTATTGGTCAATGCAGTGGCTGGTTTTGTGCCCTTGCGATTGGATCTGACCAGCGAGAAACGCTATACCGTTAGCCCTGCCACAGCGTCGCTCTTAGACGAGCTTTCTTCGCCACTCGAGGTGCAGGTCTTTTTAACGGGCGAGTTTCCATCCGGATTCAGAAAGCTGCAGGCTTCTACGCAGCAATTACTGACGCTCTTTAAACAATTACAACCCGCACAGTTCAAGTTTCAATTTGTATCTCCCTCTTCGAGTACGCCCACCGGTACGTCGTGGGGTGATTCGCTTTTGGCGCGGGGTGCGCTCAACATCAATCTCACCGTTCAAAAGGAAGCCGGGCAATCGAGCAATATTATTTTTCCGGTAGCATTGGTCAGTTATCAGGGACGATCGCAATTGGTGAGTTTGTTTCCGGGTGCCAGTCGCTCTATTTCGCAAGCAGAGTTAAATACGGCCGAAGCCTTACTCGAATATCAATTCGTAAGTGCGATCGAGAAATTAGTTCATACCCATAAACCGGGTATCGCCTACGAGACCGGGCATGGTGAACCCGTCGATGAGCGAACCTATCAACTTCGCCTGGCGCTGCAAGAAGATTATGAGCTGCGAACGCTCGATCTAACTCGTCAGCCAGCCGCACCCCAGGGGGTAGATCTGCTGTTGATCGTTAAGCCGACCACGACTTTTTCGGAAGCCGAAAAATTTAAGCTCGATCAGTTCGTTATGCGGGGGGGTAAGCTGCTTTGCTTTATTGATAATCTTTATGCAGAGATGGACAGTTTTGCCCGTAAGCCCGATCTCGTCGCCTTTGACCGCGGGTTGAATCTCGAAGATCTGTTCTTTCGCTATGGTGCCCGTATCAACACCGATCTACTAATGGATCTGCGCTGTGAATTTACCTATGTGCAGGTCGGCGGCACTGCGGAGCAACCCCAAAATGAATTTCTGCCCTGGAATTATTTTCCGTTGCTTTCGGCAGCCGATAGCAAGTTGCGTACGCCCGGCTATATCGGCACGCGCTTTGCACATTCCATCGATACGATAGCAGTACCGGAGGTAAAAAAATATCCATTACTGGTCAGTAGCGAAAGAGCTCGTACCATCAGCACGCCGGCAATGGTATCGTTGAATGAGAATAGCACGCTGCCTGATAATACTAAATTTAACCGGGCTGCCATTCCTGCTGCTGTGTTGCTCGAAGGATCCTTTACCTCCCTTTTTAAGAACCGGGCTTCGCTTGCGCAGCTGGATGCCTGGAAGGCCAGTGGACAAACCTTTCGTACGACTTCGGCATCTACTGCTATTATTCTTGCAGCCGATGGCGATCTCCCGTTGAACGAATACATTCCGGTGCTTGACGCATCGGGTCAGATCGATCCGCGTGGCGGAATGGAGCCTGTAGAGATGGGATGGAATAAATACACCCGCTTTGAGGCGCTTACCCAAGGGCCGGCCGGTAAATATTTTATACCGGTGGCCAACCGCGATTTTCTGCTAAACGCAGTGGAGTATCTGGTGAGCGATCCGGCCCTGGCACAGATCAGAAGCAAAGAGCTGGTGTTGCGCTTACTCGACGGGCCACAAGTAAAAGCGAAAAAGTTGCAATGGCAGTTGCTCTGTATCGGCCTTCCTTTATTGCTGTTGGCACTGGGCGGCGCCCTGTATCAAGAATGGCGAAAAAGGGCTTACGCGAGATAGGCATCGTATCTTTGTGCTTTATTACCTTTTATGAATGTAGATCAGATTACCTACCTGGTATTTGGATTAGTATTGGTCTTAGCCCTGGCCTTTGATCTGGGGTTGATGAGTAAGAAGGATCGACCTGTTACGATCCGCCAGGCCTTGCATCAGACTTTTTTTTGGGTAACCTTGGCACTTGCTTTTTTTGTATTTGTTTGGATCGAGAAAGGACAGCAATTGGCTCTCGAATACCTGAGCGCTTATCTGATGGAGTGGAGCCTGAGCATCGATAACATCTTTGTTTTTATCTTGATCTTCTCGGCCTTTTCGGTAAAAGAGAAAAATTATGGAAGGGTGCTGCTGATCGGCATCTTGATGGCCATCGTTTTCCGCATCATCTTTATTACGGTGGGAGTTGCCTTGGTCGACCGCTTTCATTGGATACTTTATCTGTTTGGTGTCTTTTTGGTGTATACCGGCTATTCGATGTTCACCGCCACCGAAGAGGAGGAATTCGATCCGCAGCAAAGCAAGGTGTATTTGTTCTTAAAGAAGTTCTTACCCCTGACCCCGCACGACGGTGGCGGACGCTTTATGATCAAAGAAAATGGAAGACCGGTGTATACTACATTGTTTGTAGTGGTAATTATGCTGGCAGCTATCGATATCGTATTTGCACTGGATTCTATACCGGCGGTAATGGGGATCTCTCGGGACCGACTGGTCATTTATACCTCTAATATTTTTGCCGTGCTGGGTCTTCGGTCGCTTTTCTTTTTGCTACGCGGCGCCGTGAGTCGCTTTGACTACCTGCCACAAGGGATCGCTATTGTATTGGTCTTTATTGGTATAAAAATGTTGGGTGAGCATTGGATCAATCTGTATATCAGTAAACAAGTGCAAGTAATGATCTCGCTAGGCGTTATCGCACTCTGTCTTTCGGGATCTATCTTTTATTCGATCTTTATGCAAAAGCAGGGGCTGCCACCTGATCAATCCGATTCATCCGTCTTATAGTACCCTTGGTCTATACCGTCTCCGATATTGTTTCGATACTAAACGTAAACACGGTCGTGGTTAACGATTACACCGTAGAACATTTACTGCTTGATAGCCGAAAAGCTTTTTTACCGACTACTTCGTTATTTTTTGCCTTGCTTTCTTCGCGACGCAATGGGCATGATTTTATCGGAGAGCTGTATCAAAAAGGGGTTAGAAGTTTTGTCGTAAGTCAGCCGGTCGATACTAGTATATTTGCCGATGCTAATTTTATTCAGGTATCCGACACCTTAGCGGCCCTGCAGCAGCTAGCGGCCTATCATCGCAGTCGATTTTCGATACCAGTAATCGGCATAACCGGTAGTAATGGAAAGACGATTGTTAAGGAATGGCTCTTTCAGTTATTACAGCCCGATTACGTAATTGTGCGTAGCCCTAAGAGTTATAATTCTCAAATTGGAGTGCCGCTTAGTATATGGCAGCTTCGTTCGCAGCATACGTTGGCCATTTTTGAAGCCGGCATCTCGCTACCGGGCGAAATGGAAAAGTTAGCGGCTATCATTAAGCCTACCATTGGGCTCTTTACCAATATTGGTGATGCCCATAGTGAGGGATTTATTTCGCAGGCAGAAAAAGAAAAAGAAAAAAGAAAGCTTTTTTCGGGCGCCGTGGTTCCTCAATCACTAGAAGTGTTAGCCACCAAGGCCACGGCTTTTGGAACACAGATTACGGCTCGCACAGCGACACAAGGTTCTGCTGCAACAGCGGAGCGTCTACCCGGCGAAGCGAAGGCCGATACGATTATCAATACCCTTGCAGATAAGGGCACCCATACGGCTGCCGATGTAGTGGCCGGCGTACAGCAAATCGAGATCCCTTTTTCCGATCATGCTTCTATTCAAAATTCCGTGCGCTGTTGGGAGCTGCTGTTGCATTTGGGCTATCAGCCGACGGTAATAGCTGAGCGCATGCGACAGTTAACGGCCGTTGATATGCGCTTGACGCTTAAAAAAGGGATCAACCAGTGTGTGCTGGTCAATGATAGCTATAGCACCGACATCAGTTCTTTACAAATTGCGCTCGATTTTTTAATACAGCAGGCGGGGTCTTTAAAAAAGACCGTTATTCTATCCGATTTTTTGCAGCAATCCGAAGGTGATACGTTGTTGTACAAGCAGGTGCTGGGCGCTTTGCAAAAAAGAGAGATCGGTCGGCTGATCGTTATTGGTCCGCGTATTTCTACAGCGATCGCGAATGTATCGACTACCATTACAGGGCCAGTAGCGGCTTTTTCTACCACCGAAGACTTCTTACGATCGGATATCCGGCAACAATTTAACAAGGAGGCTATTTTGATAAAAGGTGCGCGCTCATTTGCCTTTGAACGAATTGTTCAGGCGTTGGAGCAGCAAGTGCACGAAACAAGACTCGAGATCGATCTGGCAGCGCTGTTGCACAATTTGCATCAATACCAACAACACGTGGGGTCGGGTACGCGTATTATGGCCATGGTAAAGGCCTTTGCCTACGGAAGTGGTGCAACCGAAGTGGCCTCGCTCTTGCAATTTCATAAGGTAGATTACCTCGGGGTGGCCTATGCCGACGAGGGAGTTGCCCTGCGAAAGGCCGGTATTACCATTCCGATCATGGTCATGAACCCAGAAGAAACGGCCTTCGAAGTTTTGGTGGCCCATCGCTTAGAGCCCGTGATCTATTCGGTCGAATTACTTGAGCAGTTAGGGTTCTGGTTTCAAAAGGAAGCCATAGACGGCTATCCCGTTCATCTGGAAATTGATACCGGCTTGCACCGCTTGGGGCTTGATAGTGGGCAGGTAGATGTCTGGGGGCATCAGCTTTTACAAGCCGGCTCTTTTACAATTCAGAGCATTTTCTCTCATTTAGCGGCCAGTGAAGATCCAGCGCAAGATGCTTTTACGCTTTTGCAGTTCGAGCGGTTTATGCAAGCGGCCACTGTACTGGAAGAGAAACTGGGCTACCCACTTGTTAAGCATATTGCCAATTCGGCAGCGGCCATTCGTAATGCTGGCTTACGACTCGACATGGTGCGGTTGGGTATCGGACTTTATGGAGTAGAAATGGTACTCGGTCTTTCGTTGTTACCGGTAGCTACGCTTCGCTCTACGGTTGCTCAACTTCGGACTCTTCCTGCCGGCGAAACGATTAGTTATAATCGACGCACTACACTTACTCGGCCTTCGATCATTGCCACGGTACGATTAGGCTATGCCGATGGCTATCCTCGTGCCTTAGGTAATGGAGTTGGCAAAGTAGTGGTACATGGACAACAGGTTCCCATTGTGGGTACTATTTGCATGGATATGTTTATGGTCGATGTAACCGATGTAAAAGACATTGAGGTCGGAAGCGAGGTGATCTTGTTTGGCGCATCGCTACCCGTGCAGCAAGTAGCAGCTTGGGCTGGTACGATCCCTTACGAAATACTCACGGGCATCTCTAGCCGCGTGAAACGCATTTATTTTGAGTAGAAAAGGGCTTCTTGTTGGTCAATGGGTCTTACTTGCAACCGATGCTTCGCTGTCCGCAAAACTGTTTTGGGAGTTGCGTTGGCCGTACCAACGATTACATGGTTTCAGTAGTATCTGATACGGTTCGGTCCGTAACACCGGTAGCCCCTGTAGATTCTTCGGGTTTTTCGAGTAATCTTTTTTGAAATAGCAGTAGTGTAATAACACCTACCGAAATAGACGCATCGGCGATATTGAAGATGGGGCTAAAGAACTCAAAGGGTTGCCCACCGAACACCGGAATCCATTCGGGTAGTATGCCATTGACAATAGGAAAGTAGAGCATATCTACCACACTGCCGTGTAGGAAAGAGCCGTAGCCCTTGCCAGATAATTCGGCTACGCCCATATATCCCACATACTCATTGAGCACGGGACTAAAATGTAATCCTTTGTCGAAGATCATGCCATAGAACATGCTGTCGATGAGGTTACCGGCGGCACCGGCATAGATAAGCCCCGCACAGATCAAAAAGCCGTTACTGTATTTTTCTCTGATCAATTTTAATAAGTACCATGTTCCTCCTACGACGGCCGCTAATCTAAAAAGGGTAAGAATTACCTTACCGGTCTCGTTACCGAATTGCCAACCCCAGGCCATACCCGAGTTTTCGATAAAATGAATGCGAAACCAATCCAGTCCCAATACCCGTACGACCTCTCCGGTAGGATAGGTGGTCTTGATCCAAAGTTTAAGGGCTTGGTCGGCTACCAAGATCAGTAGAATGAGTAAAAAGAGTTGTGATTTTTTCATAGCGATCAGATCTTACCTACCATATTCTCGGGACGTACCCACTGATCGAACTGCTCAGCGGTAACATAGCCCAGTTTTACGGCCATTTCTTTTAATGTGGTGCCTTGCTTGTGCGCTTTTTGCGCAATCTCGGCTGCTTTGTAATAACCGATCTTGGTATTGAGGGCTGTCACGAGCATCAGCGAATTGTCCACGTGTTTTTTAATATTGGCTTCGATGGGTTCGATACCCACAGCGCATTTATCGTTGAACGAAACACAGCCATCCCCAATAAGACGAGCACTATGCAAGAAATTATAGATCATTACCGGCTTAAAGACGTTCAACTCAAAATGTCCGGAGGCTCCACCTACATTGATGGCTACATCATTGCCTAATACCTGTGCCGCGATCATGGTGAGTGCCTCGCACTGGGTAGGGTTCACCTTGCCCGGCATAATCGAAGAGCCGGGTTCGTTATCGGGAATAAAAATTTCTCCAATGCCACTGCGCGGACCCGAAGAGAGCATTCGAATATCATTAGCGATCTTCATGAGACTCACGGCCACTGTTTTGAGTGCTCCATGCGCCTCAACGATCGCATCGTGTGCGGCCAGTGCCTCAAATTTATTAGGCGCTGTTACAAAAGGCAGCCCGGTAAGGCGGGCAATATGTTTAGCCACATTTTTATCGTAGCCAGCGGGGGTATTGATGCCGGTTCCTACAGCGGTTCCGCCAAGGGCCAGTTCTTTTAAGTGGGCTAATGAATTTTTAATAGCTCTAATGCCATGGTCTAGTTGTGCCACATAGCCACTGAACTCTTGACCCAATGTAAGGGGCGTGGCATCCATAAAATGCGTTCTGCCGATCTTGACCACCTTTTTAAAGGCCTTACTTTTTTTGGCCAGTGTATTGCGAAGGGTGGTGATGCCGGGCAGTGTGGTCTCTACTAAAATGGTATAGGCTGCAATATGCATAGCGGTCGGAAAGGTATCGTTCGATGACTGTGATTTGTTGACATCATCGTTAGGATGCAAAAACTTTTCTTTGTCGGTCAGCTTTCCTCCTTTCAACACATGGCCTCGGTAGGCGATCACTTCGTTTACATTCATATTGCTTTGCGTACCGCTACCGGTTTGCCAGACGACCAGCGGAAAACTCTCATCGAGTTGACCTTTGAGGATCTCATCGCAGACGCGCCCGATCAAACTCGCCTTGGCAGCGGGCAGTACACCGGCTTCTTTATTGGTGAGGGCAGCTGCTTTTTTTAAATAGGCAAAGGCGCTGATAATTTCTTTGGGCATGCGGTTGATGTCTTGCGCGATCTTAAAATTATCGATGCTGCGCTGGGTTTGTGCCCCATAGTATGCACCAAGGGGAACTTTTACTTCGCCCATGGTATCTTTCTCTATTCTGTATTCCATATACGTTCGTTAAGCGCTAAGTGTAGCGATTACTAAAAATTGGGTTTTCTTTTCTCTAAAAAGGCGGTAACACCTTCTTTCATTTCGGGGGTACCAAAACATTCTCCAAAAAGACGCACTTCTTCGAGATAGCCATCGGCTCCCTTTTCGTAGAGGGCATTTACGGCACTGATGACCCTGGCCACGGCACCCGGCCCTTTACTGGTGATGGTAGCGAGCAGTTGTTTTGCTTTATCTAATAATTCTTCGGCGGTATAAACATGATTGATCAATCCCCATTGCAGGGCCTCTTGGGCACTCAGCATATTTCCACTCATCATCAGCTCGAGCGCTTTTCCTTTACCGACCAGTTGTGTAAGTCGCTGTGTGCCTCCATACCCGGGAATCAGCCCCAGGTTTACTTCGGGTTGTCCAAATTTCGCCGACTCGGCCGCCAAGCGAATATGACAGGCCATGGCTAATTCGCATCCGCCTCCGAGTGCAAATCCATTAACCGCAGCAATAATGGGCTTGGCATTTTTTTCGATGCGCTCAAAAACCAATTGACCGCGACGGGCCAGCTGCATGGCTTCTTGCGAGTCAAGTGCGGTAAACTCACTAATATCGGCTCCGGCCACGAATGCTTTAGTGCCGGCGCCGGTAATGATCACGGCCTTGATCTGCGCATCGGCCTCTATGCCGTCTAGGACGATTTCTAGTTCTTCGAATACCGTGCGATTGAGCGCATTCATTTTGTCGGGACGGTTAATCGTAACCGTCAGAATACCTTCTTGCAGCGAAGTGAGTAAGGTAGAGAGCGAAGAAAAGTTAGTGGAGTCCATAGGGGAGGGCTTATCGTCGGTGGGTAGCTACCCATTCTTTAATGTAATTAGCAATGGCAGTGGTGGGTGTGCCGGGATGAAAGATCTGTCCTACGCCCATCGACTGCAATCCTGCAATATCGGCCTCGGGAATTATGCCGCCACCGGTTAGTAGTACATCATCAATCCCTTTTTCTTTCATTAATTGGATGATCTTAGGAAAGATCGTGTTGTGGGCTCCCGATAAAATAGAAATGCCAATGGCGTCCACATCCTCTTGTAGAGCTGTATTGACTACCATCTCGGGGGTTTGTCTAAGGCCGGTATAAATAACCTCCATGCCGGCATCGCGAAGGGCGGTTGCAATAACTTTTGCGCCTCTGTCGTGGCCATCTAGTCCTACTTTGGCAACCAGTATCCGTACAGGTCTTGGGGTGGCTTGCATCTTGCGTGCAAAATTAAGCCATTTCAGGGCAACAGGGTCAGCGCGCGGGCAATGCGTTGTGCCGTTACACTGGGGCCCAGTACCGTAGCAATATCAAACACGCCCGGGCCAAACTTACCGCCCACCAGCATCACGCGAAAGGGGAGTAGTAATTCGCCGGCCTGTAGTTGTAACGAGGCCGCTTTTTCTTTGAATAGCTGCTCTTGGGCGGCCGCATCTCCTATGGTGTCATTTTGATAGTGCCGGGTCAGCCACTCGAAAAAAGCACTTTTTTCGACAGACCATTTTCCGGCAATAGCCGCCGTGTCTAGTTGAGCCGGCTCGGTAAAAAAGAAACCGGCTTGCTCATGGCAATCGGTCAGTAAGGTGCAACGATCTTTTACCAGTGCAATAACTTGTTTGAGTTTTTCGCGTTCGGCTCCGCTGGTCGCTCTTGCAAAAAGACGTTGCTCGAACTCGGGGAGTAAACGATCGGTATCGCTTTTTTTGATCCATTCGTGATTGAACCATTTGGCCTTCTCGTAATCGAAGCGGGCCCCGGCACTATGAATGCGCTCAATAGAGAACGAATCGATGAGGTCTTGCAGGGTAAAGATCTCTTTTTCGCTACCATCGTTCCACCCGAGCAGCG
Organism: Sphingomonadales bacterium; assembly: GCA_046093525.1. Classification (GTDB taxonomy): domain Bacteria; phylum Bacteroidota; class Bacteroidia; order Chitinophagales; family Chitinophagaceae; genus JJ008. Next base: position 9,316 of record JBJTFT010000167.1, read on the forward strand.
CCAGTAAATTGAGGAAGGCCTCGGGCAGGAACCCCTTTTCTTTAAATCCTTCGGTCATCTCGCCGCTGGCCGGATCGGTCCAATTCATTGCAAAGACGGGAAAGCCATATTTGGCGCCATCTCTTTTGCTGAGTTTCCCATTGGGTCCAAGAATCAGTGGTAAATGCGCCCACTGTGGCATTTGCTCCAGGCCAAAGAGGTGTTTCCAAAGTAAAATATGCACAGGTGCAGAGGGTAACCACTCTTCGCCACGAAATGCATGCGTAATTTGCATGTGATGATCATCGACCACTACCGCTAAATGATAGGTGGGCATGCCATCTGCTTTGAGGAGTACCTTATCGTCGAGGGTGGCCGTATCGAAACTTACTTCTCCTCTGATCAGATCGGTAAAGCTGAGCGTTTCCTGCTCGGGCATCTTGATGCGTACCACATAGGGAGTGCCGGCCTCTAGTAGTTCTTTTGTTTTTGCCTCGCCCAGTGCCAATGAATTACGTAGTTGAAGACGCACCTGGCGATCGTATTGCGGAGCAGGATTAGATGGAGTAGCCAACTGTGCGCGCATCTTTTCGAGTTCCTCGGGGGTATCAAAGGCATAATAGGCCAATCCCTGCTCGATCAGTTGGTCGGCATATTTTTTATAGAGCGATTTTCTTTCGCTTTGTCGGTACGGTCCAAAGGAGCCACCGTGTTGAACACTCTCGTCGGGCTCCAGTCCGCACCAGCGAAGACAATCGAACAAATATTCTTCGGCACCGGGTACATACCGGCGCTGGTCAGTATCTTCTATCCGTACAATAAAAGAGCCATTATGCTTTTTGGCAAAAAGATAATTGAATAGTACCGTTCTAACTCCACCCAAGTGAAGTCCGCCGGTGGGGCTGGGCGCAAATCGTACCCTGACCTTTTTTTCCATAGCGGCAAAGATAAACCAACCCGCAGCAACCGCTTCAGACTTTTGGGCCGCTATCTTTGTGAGCGATGCGCCTTTATTTTTACCGGACCCCTGCCTGGCTTCGCTGGTGTTATCCTAATCGGATTTGGCGCATCGATACCCAAGAGCCGGTTTTGTATCTGACCTTTGATGATGGGCCTCACCCAACCGCCACACCTTTTGTACTTGATACCTTGGCTCGCTTTCAGGCCAAGGCTACCTTTTTTTGTATTGGGCAAAACGTACTTTGTTATCCGGCGCTCTACCAGCGTATTCTCGACGAGGGGCATCAGGTGGGTAATCATACCCATCGACATGTAAATGGATGGAAAACGACTGATGCGGCTTACGTGGCGGATGTACAAGAGGCTGCCGGTTGTTTCTCGAGTCACTTATTTCGGCCACCCTATGGCAAATTGCGATCGGCGCAGGCCCGTGCAGTGCGTTCATTATTGACGGCCCATCCCACACAAGCTAATGCTGCCCTTCCGCAGCAGAGCCGAATCGTGATGTGGGATCTGCTCAGTGGCGATTTTGATACGAGACGTAGCGGAGCCGAATGTTTTTCTATTTGTAAAGAAAGACTAAGGCCAGGCTCCATCATCGTGATGCACGATAGTGAAAAAGCCTGGCCTCGGTTATCGGTAGCGTTACCGCTGTTGATGGAGTATGCTTTACAGCAGGGATACTCCTTTGCGGCGATCGAATGACATTGCTTTACGGCAGTGTAATGTTGTACGTTACCCCATTGATAACGACTACCGCTCTATTGTCGCAGTCACCGTTGCCATAGTTAATGACCCCTTGCCACCGCTCTCCGCTGGTCGAATTCTCTCTGACAGTACGCACGGTTCCTTTTACGATCCACCGGCAATTCATTCTTTTGATCAGCGGTTCTAGGATCGTCGAATTCCAAAAAATAGTAGTGGTATCTCTGCGCACCTGCCCACGGGCAGTTCCGGTCGTAGAGAAGACATCATCCATGGGCATACCGGGCGTAAGTGCGCCTTCTATTTGTGTACGCACTTTTTCGCCATTCCACAGGGTAAAGTTCCCATTGGGGCGGATCAACTTTCCGTTGATTACATTGGTCTGATAACGGGGGCGCAGCGGCGTTTCCGTTGTATTCTTAATGCGATAAGCCCCTTCTATTTTGGTGCTGTCTTGGTAATAGTTATCAAAAGAGGTCTCGACGACCGCACCGGGAAGTAAAAGGCGGTTGGTGTAGACGTGTATGATCTTTCCTTTTCTGAATTTTCCGTCGCGACCCACGCAGCCGGTACCAAAGTCGAGCACTACACGTACCGGAAAGGGGACAGGGGGATTGTTGCGGGTAACGGTTACGGTGGGGCAGGCTGTTAGTCTTCCGAAAATGCCGGTTCCACCCATGGCCACTTCATCGTTCACACCCATCGCATCATCAAAGATGCCGTCATATACGATCTCGGCCTCGGCATCGGATTCGCCGACCGTTCTTGAGGCCAGCGCCTCTTTTTCTTCGATCGGATCGGGGGTTTGCTGGTCTTTTTGACAAGCCACCAGGCTAACGGTTACGGCGATAGCTGCTATCGCGATCAGTTGAAAGACATTTCTTTTCATAATGAGGCTGTTTTACGAATTAAAGGTAGTAAGCTTTGACAGTATCGAAAGACGAAAGTTTAAGGACTGGTTTTTTTTACGGAGTTTTGCGGTCTGCCACTATGTTTTTGATTGATACTCATGCTCATTTGTACCTTTCTGACTTTGATCAGGACAGGGAAGCCATGCTCGAGAGCGCCCGTTTGGCCGGGGTGGAGCAGCTCTTATTGCCCGCCATCGATTCAGAGACCCATGCCGCACTGGTGGATATGGCTGAGCAGTTTTCGCAGTGCCGGGCCATGATGGGGGTGCACCCTTGCTCCATTAAGGCAGACTATCAAAACGAGTTATCGATAGCGCGCGAGTGGTGGAGTAAACGTGATTTTGTGGCGGTAGGAGAGATCGGGTTGGATTTTTACTGGGATAAGACCTTTACAGAACAGCAATATGGTGCCTTTCGTTCGCAGATCGAGTGGGCGTTAGAAAAAAAAGTGCCCATTGTGATCCATTCGCGCAACGCTTGTTTGGAATGTGTACAAGTGATCAAGGAATATAAAGGCCGGGGACTCACCGGTGTATTTCATTGCTTTTCAGGAAGCCTCGAAGAGGCCCGCGAGATCATCAAACTAGGATTTTATGTAGGGATTGGCGGGGTGCTTACCTATAAAAATGCGGGGCTCGGCGCAGTACTGGCCGATGTTCCGCTCGAGCATATCATGCTTGAGACCGATGCGCCCTATCTGACTCCGGTTCCCTATCGCGGTAAGCGCAACGAGTCGTCTTATTTGCGATTAGTGGCCGACAAACTTGCCGAGGTAAAGGCCATCAGCCTGGAGCAGGTTGCGCAGATGACAACACACAATGCAAGGATGCTGTTCTCCCTGTAGAACAGAAGGCTATTGAGGTCGGCGCATTCTTTATGTTGTCAAGTCCTTATTCTATCGGCTAGTAGTCTTTGAACAACGGTGGCCTGTTGCTCTCCACATAGTTGCGGTATGCGGCCCAACTGCCGGTAAAGAAATCGTTGATCTCCTTAACTATTGCATTTACGGCTGTTTCGGCATTGGCGATCAGCTGGGCTTCTGCAGCACCGGGCACAGCGGATTTTGCCGTAATAGCTTGCTGCGCACCCCGTAGCTGCGATACTACGGTTACCAAAAACGGATTGCGAGACAGCCCCTGTTTTTCTTCGGTGGGTCCCGAGATCTTTTCTCTGATCTTTTTGATCTGATCTTGCATATTCTTAGTGAGCTTACTAAGCGAATCAGTGGCTTTTTTATCGGCGCCCTTTAACTGCGCATTGATCTTGCCGCATACCTCTTCGGCTTCGCTCAGACGTTCCATGGCCGTACTTAATTTATCGGCCGACTTTTGAATTTGTTCCAATGCTTTCTTTTGGGCTGCTTTGATGTCGTTTTTATTTCCGACGCGTGGATCATCACTAACCATTACCATCGTTGAGTCGCTTTGTGTTCCATAGGTAAGCACCACTTTATATTGACCGGGTAACGTTGGTAATCCTCCGGGTTCAGCACCGCCACGACCCATACCGAACCGACCACCCCCTTCGCCACCTTCTCCACCACCGCCGCCGGGTTGACGGTATCCTTTTTCTTCCATGCCCCAATAGCGACGATTAAATCCGCTATCGACAGCCCAGCGAAATGAGCGAATTTGAGTACCGGCCTCATTAAATATTTTAACAGACACCGAGTCGGTGTTCGATTTGCCGGTTGTTCTTTCGGAGCGTTGTGTAGTGGCTGGGTTGGCTCCGCCAGCAGGCGCAGTCTTTGATGTTGCGGTCTCTTTTGCAGTAGTTGTAGTGGCGCCGGTAGCCGTAGTAACTACTGCTGTAGCGGGGCGAACCAAAAATGAAATAGCCGCACCTCTGTTTCTGTTTTGTCCTTCGTAAAGACCCCAGGTGCTCCACTCATAACCTGTGGCAGGACGATATTGTGCTTGTACTCCACCTGGGCTGTCAAATAACATCAATGGAGCAGTGCTGGTCGAAGCGTTTCGGACGTTGGCCGCCAGTTTGCGAAGCGGACGAATATCATCGAGCACCCACAGTGAACGACCAAAGGTGGCAATGACCAGATCGGCCTCTCTTTCTTGAATGGCCAGATCGTAGGTAGAGACAGAGGGATATCCGTTTTTCCATTGCGCCCAGTTGTTTCCGTTGTCGATGCTGACCCAAAGTCCATGCTCTGTTCCTGCAAATAATAAAGCAGGTTCGGTAGGATCTTGTATTACACAGAGCACATACCCCTTTACTTTATTTTCATCGAGTACTCGCTTCCATGTTTTTCCGTAATCGGTGGTTCTAAAGAGATAAGGTTTGCCATCTCCTCTGCGATAATCGTTGGCAACGACAAACGCTTCTGCCGCGTTATGTGGTGAGGCAACTACTTGTGGTATCCAGGAACCGGCAGGAAGTCCGGCGATCTTACCTTGAAAGCTGGTCCAGGTAGCTC
>JBJTFT010000168.1:0-3305 GCA_046093525.1 Sphingomonadales bacterium
CCGCGGGCGTGCACACTATGAAAGGAGGCATCACCTTCGATCGAGTCAATTTTACCTATGCCGATACCGGAATAAAGGCATTGCAGGATATAAGTTTTACTATTTCTCCGGGCGAAAAGGTGGCCATTGTGGGTCGAACCGGAAGCGGTAAATCGACCTTGGTGCAGTTATTGCTTCGGCAGTTCGATGCCCAGTCGGGTAGCATCTGCGTTGATGATATTTCGCTTTTGCAAATCAAGTTGCACTCACTGCGCAGCCAGATCGGCTATGTGCCGCAGGAGGTCTTTTTGTTTAGCGATACGGTGCGCGCCAATATTGTCTTTGGGAGTGACGACACCGATCTAGACAAGATCAAAGAGGCTGCACGCCTTGCTTGCATAGAAGAGGAGATCCATCAACTCTCGGCAGGATTCGACACCATGGTCGGCGAAAGGGGGGTGATGCTTAGCGGCGGTCAAAAGCAACGGATTACGTTGGCAAGGGCAATTTTACGGAATCCCGCTGTTTTATTGTTGGATGATTGCCTGAGCGCGGTCGATGCCCGAACGGAGCGACAGATCACCGAAGGCTTGCGTACCTATTTACAGCACAAGACGGCTATCATCATAACCCATCGCATTTTTAGTTTACTGGAGTTCGACAAGGTGCTGGTACTCGAAGAGGGTAGGTTGGTAGAATCGGGTACACCTGCCGATCTACTCAGGGCGGGCGGCTACTATGCCGACATGTACAAACGACAACAGCAAGAGCAGGCCATGCGCTAAGGTGCCGGCTGATTTGGTTTTTTCACAAACATTTTTTTTATTTGTAGAGAGTCAATCTGTTATTAACTAACTGCTTAAAAATTATTTTTGTGTCTTACGAGAACAACGAAAGAAAACAGGACAGCATCTACAGTAAACGGATCAGGGCGGGAAAGCGCAGAACCTATTTTTTTGATGTCCGCTCCACGAAGGGAAACGATTATTACCTGACCATCACCGAGAGTCGCAAGCGATTTGACGACAATGGCTATGATCGCCACAAGATCTTTTTGTACAAAGAAGATTTTAACAAGTTCGTAAAAGCATTAGGCGAAGCGGTAGAGTATGTCAAGACCGATCTGATGCCTGACTTTGATTTTGATGCTTTCAATCATGAGGAGTCGGGAGAAGAGGAGGGTGGTCATCGCTTTAACAGCGGTAATACGGAGCCCCCGGTCATTACTTCGTCGCAGCCCGAGGATGGCAATCTTGGCAATATGGCCGACCAACCTGGCGAGGAGGTTGACAAGTGGTAATTTTAACTCATTGATTATCAATAAAAATAACCTCAAGCTGTCGAGGATTTTGTCGTTTTGTTAATGATAATCAAAAAAATCTTTTATCTTTCGACTTGAATTGTGCATACGCTTGATTAGTAGTGCACTAACAATTTTTAAAACTGTAACTATGCAACCAAAATTTACGCTTAGGCAAGTTGAGGTTTTGTTTTTGAAGCCCCTGCTTGCTTTTTGTCTTTTGATCTTGATCGGTACTTCAGCCGTTGCCCAGCAATACACCAACGGGCCGCTGTCTACCGGTGCTACCACCAGTAATGGTACCGCTGCTCCTGCAGGTTTTACCTGGAGTGAGGTACAAGGCGGCAATACGTCTGCTGGCTTTACCGCTAACATTACAGGTTTCTCTGTTGCAGATGACTTTACAGTCCCTGCCGGTCCTTCTTGGGGTGTCACCAAGTTTACTTTCTTTGCTTACTCGACAGGCTTTGCGGGTACAACCTCTCCATTCGATGATGTACGCGTTGCCATTTACAATACAAACCCTTCCGTTGGAAGTCCAACGCCCATTTTTGGAGATAGAACTACTAACCGCCTCTCTGGTAGTAGCTCTGCCTCTATGTACAGAATCTTTAATGCGACCCCTGGCACCACACGCCAGATTTTTCGCATTGAGGCGAATGTAAACGTAACACTGGCTCCCGGCACTTATTGGGTGGAGTGGGCGGTCGGAACGGCACTCGCCAGTAATTTCTCTCCCCCCGTAACCATCGTGGGTTCAACCTCTGCTCCCGGTTCTAATGCAATTCAACGTACCGTTACCACCGGAGCTTGGGCTCCCATTGTGGATGGAACCACTCCGCAGGCAATGCCTTTCCTGATAGATTATGCTACATCTGGTTGCTCCGGAACACCCGCTCCCGGAAATACTATTTCATCAGCAGCTTCCGTTTGTCCCGGTGTTAACTTCTCTCTCTCTCTTCAAAACGCAACTTCAGGTAGCGGCGTCACGTATCAGTGGCAATCTTCACCTGACGGATCTACCTGGACTAATATTGCCGGCGCTACCAGCCCCGGTCTGACCAGAAACCAAACCGCTGCTACGTTCTATCGTTGCCAGGTAACTTGTTCCGGTAATACCGGTAACTCTACCGCTTTATTGGTAAATCTGGCCCCAACCTCTGCATGTTATTGCACGCCCACCTATACTACAGGTTGTGCATTGGGAGATGCCATCACCAATGTCAGCATTCCTGGTACAACGCTAAATAACGCTTCTGCTTGTTCTACCCCTCCTTTCACTTATTATAGTAATGTTGCGGCTCCCACGTTGATCGCCGGTGGTTCTTATACTGTTAATGTAACCATGTGCCCCGATCCCAACCAACACGCTCGTGTTTGGTTTGATTGGAACCAAGATGGAGACTTTGCTGATGCCGGTGAGGCGGCTGGAACTACGACAGGTAGCGTCGGTGCCAATGGTACTGCTGTTATGGCAATCACCGTTCCTGCTAATGCCCTGATTGGAACTACCAGAATGCGTGTGAGAGGGGGTAATGATGCCGCTATCACGGCAACACAATCTTGCGGAGTATCCTCCAGCAGTTTTGGTGAGGCCGAAGATTATAATGTAACTATTGCACCTTGCGTACAAGGCACTTTCACTACTCAGCCTGCCTCTTCGACTATTACCTGCGGTGGTAATGCCAGCTTTACGGTGGCTGCGTCCGGCTCGGTGCCCTCTTATACATGGCAATTCCGCACCGGACCCACAGCTATTTGGCAAACATTGCCCAATGGCGGTATAGTGAGTGGTGCCACCACCGCTACGCTAACGCTTACCAATGTACCTAACAGTTGGAACGGATATGAAGTCAGAGCTCTGTTCAGCGGAGCCTGTACGGGAATCACAGCCGGTAACAGCGCTACGCTGACGGTGAATGCAGTTCAAACTGTGGTGAGCCCTGCCTCTGCTAATATTTGTGCCGGAACTATCCAGCGTTTGAACATCACCAACTTTGCCTCTACTTCTGCTCCTGTTACGGCC
>JBJTFT010000169.1:0-3549 GCA_046093525.1 Sphingomonadales bacterium
CTTCAGGAAGCAAAAAAAGGAGATCACAAAGCCTTGGCCCGTTTATTGTCGCTTGTCGAGAATGAACAACCTGGCTATAGCGAGCTATTGGTCTCACTGCCGCCCGGACTTACACCAGTCATTGGTGTCACGGGCCCACCCGGTGCCGGTAAAAGCACGCTGGTAGACGCACTCATCAGCACCTGGACAGAGCAAGGCAAGAAAGTAGCGGTACTCTGTGTAGACCCTTCTTCTCCTTTTCATCAAGGGGCCTTACTGGGAGATCGCATTCGAATGACAAGCTGGTACAATCATCCCGATGTGTACATCCGTTCGCTGGCCACTCGGGGATCGATGGGCGGACTGCACCCCAAGATCATTGAGCTGACCGATCTGCTTCGCTGCTGCGGCTTTGACCAGATATTGATCGAAACCGTAGGCGTTGGGCAAAGCGAAGTTGAGATCGCAGGGCTAGCCGATGTAACGGCTGTGATACTGGTGCCCGAGGCCGGAGACGAAGTACAGACCATGAAGTCGGGACTAATGGAGGTGGCCGATCTGTTTGTGGTCAATAAGGCCGATCGACCCGATGCGACAGCCTTTGTAAAAAATCTGCAGGCCATGTTGGCCCCTGCCTTTAGCAGAAAAAATGTTACAATTCCGATCTTACAGACAGTGGCTACCCGCGCCGAAGGCATTGTTGTGCTAGCAACCACGCTGGAAGCGCTGCAACAAAGCCCCGAGCTGAAAGAGAAAAAAAGTTGGTTGCTGGCCGAAAAAGCGTACCGGTTGATCGAGCGTAAAAGAATGAGTGATATATCAAGAATCGGATTACAAGAAGAGATCAAGACAGCTATGCAACAAAAAGACTTTAATCTCTATCGTTTTGTAGCCGCACGATCATGAGCCCTGATGGATCGGCATCGATAGTAAGCCGCCTAGTTTTATCAGCCCTCGTTTCGATTGGCCTTGTACCAGCGATATCCGATGTAACCAATAATAGCAAAGGGAGCGAAGGCCAGATATAAGATGCCGGTATTCATTCCTTCTGCAGGGCCTTCTCCTAATTGTTGTGCGGTCTTGGTGCAAATAGAACATTGTGCTATCGCAGCGGGAACGCTGAGCAGCCAAAAAGCGATGCTCCATACGACAGAAAGAAGTAGTTGCTTTTTCATAACAGACAACTGCAAAATTAGAACATCAGCATCAAGAAGCCTCTGCCTCCATTTTCTTCTGCACCTTCTTGCGCTCCTCTTCGTTCAGGACCACTTTACGCATCCGAATAAAATTGGGCGTTACCTCTATGCACTCATCCTGCTGAATATATTCCATGCACTCCTCGAGGGTCATGAGGGTACGGGGGGCGATACGGGTGGCATCATCACTTCCGCTGGCCCGGTGGTTAGTGAGTTTTTTTGCTTCGGTCACATTCACCACCAGATCGCCGGGCTTGATATTTTCGGCCACGATCTGTCCGGCATACACTTCTTCGCCGGGTTCAATAAAAAAGGTGCCGCGATCTTGTAATTTATCGATAGAATAGCCTGTAGAGCGCTCTTGAAACTTCGATACTAACACTCCATTGTTACGTCCGGGAATAGGACCTTTCCAGGGTTTGTATTCGCTAAAGCGATGCGCCATTACGGCTTCGCCTGTAGTCGCTGTAAGCATTTGCGTGCGCAATCCGATCAATCCTCGCGAAGGAATATCAAATTCCAAGTGTTGCATTTCGCCCTTGGTCTCCATCACCAGCATTTCGCCTTTGCGACGGCTGACCAGATCGATCACTTTAGAAGCGAACTCTTGTGGCACATCGACTACAAGATTTTCGTAGGGCTCAGATTTTCTACCATCGATCTCTTTTACAATAACCTGCGGCTGACCCACGGTCAGCTCATAGCCTTCGCGGCGCATGGTCTCTATCAAAATACCCAGGTGCAAAATTCCTCTTCCGTACACCAAGAAACTATCGCCTTCTTCGGTATCTACCACGCGAAGCGCCAGATTCTTTTCGGTCTCTTTCATCAAGCGGTCACGCAAATGACGAGACGTTACGAACTTTCCGTCCTTACCAAAGAAGGGCGAATTGTTGATCGAGAATAACATGTTCATCGTAGGCTCATCCACGCTGATCACCGGGAGAGCATCCGGGTTCTCTGCATCGGCGATCGTATCTCCGATATTGAAATCTTCGATACCTACTACGGCACAAAGATCACCCGCTATTACCTCGGTGACTTTCTTTTTACCCATCCCCTCAAATACATACAACTCTTTTACTCTCGACTTTTTGATGGATCCGTCTGCTTGCATCAACGCAATAGGCTGGTTTTCTTTGATCGACCCACGCGCTACTTTTCCTACGGCGATACGACCCAAGAAAGATGAATAATCAAGCGATGTGATCTGTAACTGTAAGGGACCTTCGTTTACTTTAGGAGCCGGCACATGCTGCAAAATACCATCCAACAACGGGTTGATGTTATCGATCTGTTGAAGCGAATCGTTGAACCAACCATTTTTACCACTACCATAATAGGTAGGAAAATGTAATTGCTCTTCTGTCGCATCGAGGTTAAAGAATAATTCAAATACCGCATCGTGCACTTCGTCGGGGCGGCAGTTGGGCTTATCGACTTTATTGATCACCACGATCGGATGCAAATTCAATTGCAGGGCCTTTTGCAGCACAAAACGGGTCTGGGGCATGGGACCCTCGAAGGCGTCCACCAGCAAAATAACCCCATCGGCCATCTTGAGTACACGTTCCACCTCTCCGCCAAAGTCGGCGTGGCCGGGGGTATCGATCACATTGATCTTGACATCTTTGTATGTTACCGCCGCATTCTTGCTAAAAATGGTGATGCCGCGCTCTCTTTCGAGGTCGTTACTATCCATGATCAGCTCGCCGGTCTCTTGGTTATCGCGAAAAACCTTGGTGGCATGAAGGATCTTGTCTACCAGGGTGGTCTTTCCGTGGTCAACGTGGGCAATGATGGCGATGTTACGTATTTGCATGAAGGGTGTTTTCAAAGACGCGCAAAGGTAGCTCAATTCTTGCCAATAATGGGTTAATTTAGAGGAAATTAAGCCCATGAAGTACCTGAAAGGCCTGGCCATCATACTATTAGCTTTTTTGATGCTCTATTGGGCCGGTCCCCGACCTGCCAAACCGGTGTATAGTTTGGTGTTACCCGAGGTACCCTCCGACGCAGTCGCTTTGGAACAGTACATCCGAGATCAAGAATCGCAGCACAAGATCAAACCCAATAACGAGGCACGTATCGTATGGGCTAACGATAGTCTGCGTACCCCCACCGAATATGCCCTGGTCTACTTGCATGGCTTCTCAGCCTCGCAAATGGAGGGTGATCCCGTGCACCGCAACTTGGCTGCACGCTTTGGAATGAATCTTTATCTAAGTCGACTGCAAGACCACGGTATCGACACCACCGCTCCATTGGGCGGAATGACCGCGCAAGGATTGTGGGAATCAGCGGTACAAGCCCTGGCAATAGGAAAAAAGTTGGGTAAAAAAGTAATCCTGATGTCGACCTCTACCGGCGGTAC
>JBJTFT010000170.1:0-2700 GCA_046093525.1 Sphingomonadales bacterium
GCGACCCGCAGAAATATCGTAGCAAAGAAGAGGTCGATGATTACCGCGGCAAGGACCCTATTCAACAGGTATTACAAACGATTCACGACAATCAGTTTGCCACTGCGGCCGATATAGAGGCCATCAATCAACGAGTAGATACCATGGTAGCTGCTTCGGTGCAATTTGCCGAAGAGAGTCCGTGGCCCGATGACAGCGAAGTGTTAAAAGATGTATACGTTGACCCCCATTATCCCTTTATTACCGATTAATTCCTTTCCATCAAACAAATAAAAATGGCTGAGCAAAAAACTCCAATTCAAACAGCGCCGAACCAATCCGTAGTAGAAAAATTGAAGGAATTCTGGTTCTCGTACAGCAAACCTTTATCTATCGCATCGCTGTTGATCGTGGCGGCGGTTGCCGCTTGGTTCGCTTACCAGCAATTATATCAACAGCCCCGCGAAGCGAAGGCGCTGGAAGCCATGTTCAGAGCAGAGGAGTACTATCGAAAGGATTCCGCATCGCTGGCCCTAAATGGGGACGGTCAGAACCTCGGGTTCCTGAAAGTGATCGATCGCTACAGCGGTACCGATGCCGCTAACCTGGCTTCTTTCTATGCCGGCAGCTGTTACATTAAACTTGGCGAAAACGATAAAGCCATCCAATGGCTCGAAAAATTCCAGACTTCGTCTAAGGGCGTACAAGCTCGCGCCTACAAGTTGCTGGGAGATGCCTATGCGGACAGTGGCAAGGGTAAGGAGGCGTTAGAGGCTTACAAAAAGGCCGCTCGTCATTTTGAGAAAGATGAGGTGAATTCTCCCGAATATCTTTTTATGGCCGCTTATTTGGCCGATCAGGTGCTGCAAGATGCCAAAGAGGCTATCGCGCTGTACGAAGAGATCCGCTAAAAATACCCTCGCAGCCAGCAATCTTACGACGCCGAGAAATACCTGGCAAAGCTTGGCATCTATCAATCTGCCAATTAACCTACCCGCAGCTTTTGAACGTACAGCTTTTTATACCTTGTTTTGTAGATCAGCTGTTTCCGGATACGGCTTTCAATATGGTTCGGGTACTAGAGAAGGCTGGTTGCACCGTTTCTTACAATACCAAACAGACCTGTTGCGGACAGGCGGCCTTTAATGCCGGTTTTTGGGAAGAATCAAAATCAGTTTGTCAAAAATTCATCAACGATTTTCAGGGTACTGACCCTATTGTGACCCCGAGTGCCAGTTGTGCGGGTTTTGTCAAAAACTATTACAGTCGTCTTTTCGATAATTCTTCGGTGCATCACCAAGTGCAAGATCTTAAGCAGCGCACCTATGAATTTTCTGATTTTCTGGTGAATGTGCTACAAAAAACATCTTTCGGAGCACAGTTGAACGGAACGGCCACCTACCATGATTCTTGTGCGGCTCTTCGCGAGTGCAAGATCAAACAGGAACCCCGACAATTGCTCTCTAACGTCAAAGGGCTATCGCTGGTAGAAATGGCCGATGCCGAGACCTGTTGCGGCTTTGGGGGCACCTTTGCCGTTAAGTACGATAACATATCGGTAGCCATGGGGGAACAGAAGGTAGAACATGCCTTGGCCACGGGAGCCACGTATTTGATCTCTACCGACCTATCTTGTCTTATGCATCAACAGGGATACATCAATCAAAAAGGATATCGGCTGACAACATTGCATCTGGCCGATGTTCTGGTATCGGGTTGGTAAAAACCACAGCTATGGCCTATTGGTTAATGAAATCTGAGCCCTTCAAGTATTCGTGGGAGCAACTACTCAAAGACAAAAAGACCTTTTGGGACGGTGTGCGCAACTATGCAGCTCGCAATAATCTACGGGCCATGAAAAAAGGGGATCTCGCCTTCTTTTATCATTCCAACGAGGGGGTAGAGATCGTGGGTATAGCTGAGATCGTAAAGGAAGCTTATCAAGATCCCACAACAACAGAAACGGCCTGGGTGGCGGTAGACATCAAGCCTTCGCAGACCCTAAAAAAATCCGTTTCGCTTGCAACGATCAAGGCCGACAAGCGACTAGCGAACATGGCCCTTGTTAAATTGGGCCGATTATCGGTACAGCCTGTCACTGAGCAGGAGTGGAAGATCGTGTTGGAATTAGCGGGCCATCGTTCTCTGTAAATGCTATCCCTTCTTTTTTCAAGACTTGCAATACCGGCAAGTATATCTCTTGATGTGTTGGTATCTGTACTCCCCGCAACGAGATCTTTTCTTGCAATAGCAATAAGGCAGAGATCCCCAGCGGAAGACCCACTGTTTTGGCCATGGCCGTTCTGCGTGCATCGTCTCCTTTTACGACCAACTGACTGGTAATTTTTCTTTCTTGCTCCTCTACTCGGTAGCCAATTTCGTGCAGCATAACGATCATATCTCGATCATTATTGGTTAAGACCAGTTTTTTTTCAAGGGCTTCTTGCAATAGCGAAGCAGGCGTAAATGAATCGCTCGTCAAAGAAGTCTGGGCATCATCTGCCCCAAGAAAATGGTATTGGCGATCGAAAAGGGGATCTTCTTTCCGGTAGCGTACTACCTCTTGTTGCAAGGCATTTTCTTTGCAATGATGGGCAAAGGCAGTTGCCAGCGTTGCCCCGGCTACGGAGTAGGTAGGGGTGTCTTTTGTAAACGAAAGCTGAATCAGCTTCTTCCATCCCTGTATAAAGTCCGGGTGTCGAAGCGTGGTTCGTATAAATG
>JBJTFT010000171.1:0-9519 GCA_046093525.1 Sphingomonadales bacterium
ATTTTTAACATCGTTAATCCATTTTACTAACACATTAAATTCAAAAAAATGGCTACAAAGAAAAAAGCTGCCAAGAAAAAGGCCGCTCCAAAAAAGAAAGCTGCTAAGAAAAAAGCCGCTCCAAAAAAGAAAGCTGCTAAGAAAAAAGCCGCTAAGAAGAAGAAGTAATCTTCCAGAAATGAATAGAAAATCCCCCGCTCTCGGGGGATTTTCTCGTTTAAGCCCCTGCCCCTGTTGCCCGAAGGCCTTACCTTGCGACTATGGACAATGCCGCCATAGCCGAACAATTCAAATTGCTGTCTACCCTGCTTGATATACACGGGGCCAATCCGTTTAGCGTAAAGAGCTTCGGAGCCGCCGCCTTTGCCGTTGACAAACTTCCCTATCCGCTTAGCCAGACCCCACGCGAAAAATGGCAGACCATCCGGGGTATTGGAAAAAGTGTGAGTAAGGCGATCGAGGAGCTGCTGGACACCGGAAAGCTGCTTTTGCTGGATGAACAAATTCAGCAAACCCCGCCGGGCGTTATTGAGATGCTGCAATTAAAGGGGCTGGGGCCTAAAAAAATTCATGCCATCTGGAAAGAGATGGGCATAGAATCGGTGGGAGAGTTGCTGTATGCCTGCCAAGAGAACCGGCTGGTAGCCTACAAAGGATTCGGTGCAAAAACCCAGCAGTCGCTGATCGAATCGATCCAATTCTTTCTACAACATCAAGGACAGCTTTTGTACGCAGAGGCCGAGGCCATATTTTCGGCCATAGAAAATTATTTGCAGCAATTGTTCGGCCCGTCGAACGTAGCGGTGACCGGCGCCTATAGAAGACAAGCGCTCACCCTCGAAGAACTGGAGTTTGTTGTGGCCGAACCGCTATCTTCCATCAAACCTAAATTCAACACTGCACACCCCCCCGCCCTGCTAGAGGAAACAGATCAAAGTCTTTTATATGAGCTAAAGAACGGACTTAGGCTTCGACTATATTCTACGGAGCAGCCCATAGCACTTCGCCTTTTTTGGACCACCGGCAGCCCTGAATTTCTGGAGGCGTATAAGCTACTGCCCACACGCAACAATAGCTTACTTATGAACGCCCGAAGCGAAGAGGAACTCTTCGAAGCCAAGGAACTTCCCTTTATTGCGGCCTGTAAAAGAGAGCGTGCGACCGTATTACACCGTCGATCGAATCAGCCATTGCCTGCCCCTATTGAGATAAGCTCCATCCGCGGACTCATTCATGCGCACTCTACTTGGAGCGATGGAAGCAATTCGATAGAAGAAATGGCCAGGGCTTGCCTAGCAAAGGGATGGGAATATATGGTCATCAGCGATCACTCCGCTTCTGCCACTTATGCCAACGGACTACAGGAAGAACGGGTGGCTGCCCAACACCAAGAGATAGCGCTGCTCAACGCTAAACTGGGGCCATTTAAGATTTTTCGTTCCATCGAGAGTGATATTCTCAGCGATGGAAACCTAGACTACCGCCCGGAGGTACTGGCCAGCTTCGATCTGGTCATCGCCTCTGTGCATAGCAACCTCGGCATGAACGAAGAAAAAGCCAACGCCAGACTCATCAAGGCTATAGAGAATCCCCATACACGCATACTGGGCCATCCGACCGGAAGGCTATTACTGAGCAGAAAAGGATACCCCATCGATCATCAAAAGATCATCGATGCCTGTGCTGCGAACGATGTAGCGATCGAACTCAATGCCCATCCGCGCCGCCTGGACCTCGATTGGAGCTGGATTGACCATGCCCTAGAAAAGAACGTCCTGCTCTCCATCAATCCCGATGCCCACTCCACACAAGGACTGGAGGATGTTCGCTATGGGGTGCTGGCCGCACAAAAAAGTTATTTGTCGCCCGACAAAAACCTGAGTAGCTTTTCGCTGCTTACTTTTGAACAGTGGTTGCAGCGCAAAAAAAGACATTAATTTTACGATCGTTTTTGGCCCTTTTTTAGAATAGATCCATGAGGCAAATTATTGTAATCGGTGCAATTTTTTTTGGTGGCCTAGTTTTGGGTGGCCCTTCGTCTGTGCTCAGGGCGCAAGACTATGTGGGGTTAACTGTACAACAGCTACAAGTACGGCTAAAAAAAGAATCCCGCCCTCGGCAACAGCCGAGTCGGTCCTTATCGCCTTCTTTCGCCACTAAAGAAATCTATAGGGCAGCCGTTTCGACTGCTATTGACCTGCAATTGGGCTGTGATAGCACTGGCCTTTGTTTTGCTGAGCAATACCTGTGCGAAGATGAGTCCGCTGCCCTGGCATGCGAGCGTAAGATCTTGGCTAAAAAGGAGTACGGGTGGCAAGCCCTGAACGAAAATCAACACGTTTCGAGTATGGAGCGACAGCGCTTGCTAGAGATCTACCGCCATGAATCCTTTTGGGTAGTGCAGGTGTTGCGCACCAATTGGAGCCCATTGCAATACCAACTACTTTTTTCATCCACGCTCAACCTGGCAAAATGAATACACGCATAACATCGATCTTACTGAGTGTACTATTACTGGGATGCCGTATACCGGAAGATGTGCTTACCCCACAAGAGGTAACCGCCGTGATGGATCAATTTGACAAAGGGTGGAAAGAGAAAAAACCGGCCCTTGTCGATTCTTCGCTTTCTATTCACTACCTCTACTTTACCCAATCAGGAAAAACCTTTTCTCGTGCCGCACTCATTGCCACGGCCGGATCGGACGTCTATGGACTGCAAGACATGTCTCGTGAGCAGATCTCTATTCAAATAGACGGCAACGCTGCGGTCGTCAATACCGTGTGGAGTGGCAAAGGAATGTATCATGGAGAAAGCTTCGATGACAAACAGCGCTGCAGCGTAACCATCATCAAACACCGCGGCAAGGTCAAGATCTTGTCGGAGCATTGCACGCCCATTCGGTAATGTAAAGTTTACTCCGTTTTCCATTTTACCTTCTACCTTTGTTGCTCAATTATTTTGTATGCGTATTTCCTCTACTCTTTGCTCGCTGCTTTGTTTGTTTTTTGTTTCCAATACCTCGGCACAAACGGCCTCAACCTCGGCCATGTCGAAGCCTCCCCGTCCTCGATTGGTAGTAGGATTGGTGTTAGACCAGATGCGCTGGGATTATCTGTATCGATATGCCGATCGCTTTAGCGATAAAGGAGGCTTTAGACGCATGCTAAGCGAAGGAAACAGTTGTGAGCAGACACTGATTCCTTATACCCCGACTGTGACGGCCTGCGGCCACAGCACTGTTTACACCGGAACGGTGCCTGCCATCAATGGCATTACCGGGAACGCCTGGTGGGATAGCCAACTACGAAGAACCGTCTACTGTACCGAAGACAAAACGGTTAGCACGGTAGGTAGTAGCAGTTCACAAGGAAAGATGAGCCCCAAGAATATGTTGGTCACCAGTATTGCCGATGAGCTGCGGGTGGCCACCAATTTTCAAGCAAAAGTAATTGGTGTGGCCATTAAAGATCGTGGAGCCATCTTGCCGGCCGGACACAGTGCCAACGGCGCCTATTGGTACGATAACAGTACCGGAAATTGGATTACCTCTAGCTATTACACGAACGAGCTGCCTGCCTGGGTGCAAAAGTTTAATGAGAGAAAGATCGCGGACTCCTTTTATGCCCTGGGATGGAACCTTCTGTATCCTGCTGCCACGTACAAGGCCAGCACTGCCGATAATAAATCGTACGAGAACAAAGTATTTGGAGATAGCTTTCCTTATGAGCTAAAGAAGTACATCGGAAAAGACTACGGTAAGATCAACACGACCGCCATGGGCAACGACATGACCTTTGCATTGGCCAAAGAAGCCCTGCTGGGCGAGTCGTTAGGCCGAGACGAAGTGACCGATCTGCTGGCGATCAGTTTTTCATCGCCCGACTACATTGGTCATAGCTTTGGCCCCAACTCGGTAGAGGCCGAAGATGCCATGCTACGAATGGATCTCGCCCTGGGTCAATTCTTTGACATGCTGGACAGGCAGATAGGCAAAGGACTTTACACCGTATTTCTTACAGCCGATCATGGCGCTGCCCATGTGCCTGAATTTAACCAAGAAAATAAACTTCCCGGTGGCAGGGTCTTTATGGGAAAGATCATCGACCGACTTAATGTCGATCTAGAGAAAATGTACCGCTTAAAAAAGCTCATCGTTAGTGACGATAATTACCAGCTTCACCTCGATCACCCCCAACTTGATTCGGCCGGGGTTCGGGCCGACGACGTGATTGCTTGGCTACAAAAAGAGATGATGAAAGAAGCGGGCATTGACCGGGCTTTTTCGTTAAAGGAGCTTAATACGGTGCCGCTGCCCGCCACGATCAGAAAAATGCTCAATAACGGCTACCATCCTAATCGTAGCGGTGACCTTCAGATTATCTTAAAGCCCGGGTATATCGATGCCTATGGCACTACAGGTACTACGCATGGACTGTGGAATCCATACGATTCTCATATCCCCCTGCTGTGGTATGGATGGGGTATAAAAAAAGGGATTACGCAACGAGAGGTCTATATGACCGATATAGCCCCTACCCTGGCCGCGCTGCTACGCATTCAGATGCCTAGTGGAAACATTGGTACTGTTATTGCAGAAGTCTTAAAATAAATCGCATGGAGCTAAAAGAACAATTCGAACAAGCCGTTGCAAAAAGTAAGGAGTTAACCGAGCGCCCCTCTAACGAGACGCTGCTGCAACTTTACTCGCTGTATAAACAAGCTACCGAAGGAGACAACGTACAAGCCCCCCCCTCTAATCCATTTGACTTTGTGGCTAGAGCCAAACATGATGCCTGGGCGGCACTACGGGGTAAACCCGCAGACGACTGCATGCAAGAATACATTTCTGTAATAGAGATTCTGCAAAAGGGCTGATAGGTTCGTTGCGACCTTGTGTTAGAATAGACGGTTCTCGAATAAAGATCAAAGCCGTTGTTAAAAGCCGTAGTTCAGCGCGAACGTTCTACCCATTGCAAAGCGAGCGGACAATAGCGGTAAACTCCGAGGCCACCAGCGAAGCCCCTCCCACCAGTGCTCCGTCTACATCTGGGCAAGCAAATAGCTCGTCTGCGTTCGATGCTTTGACACTCCCTCCGTATAAGATAGGGATTTGCCCGGCCAGCTCTTGACCATAATGATCGGCCAGCACCATACGAATATGCTGATGCATATCCTGCGCCTGTACACTACTAGCCGTTCGTCCGGTGCCGATAGCCCAGATCGGTTCGTAGGCGATAATCGCTTGGCTAACTTGTGCGGCAGAGAGTACAAAAAGAGATTCCTGCAATTGCCGGGCTACATATTCGTTTTGCTGCTCTTGATCGCGTATGGTCAGTGGTTCTCCGCAACAAAATATAGGGCGAATCGAATTCTCGAAACAGCGCTGTAACTTATCGGCTAATACAACACTGGTTTCTCCATTATACTCCCTTCTCTCGCTATGACCGACCAAACAATAAGGGATCCCCAAAGAGGCCAGCATGGTTGCGGACACCTCTCCGGTATAGGCGCCTGCAGCCAGGTGATGACAATTTTGTGCGGCCACCTGAAATCCGGATGTTTCCTTGAGCATTGCATTGGCTGAAGCCAGGTAAGGATAAGGTACGGACAAGATCACCTGATGAGTCTCTTGCATAGCAGGGATAGTCCCCAGCAACGTTTGCACTAATTCACTTCCTTGCGGCCAAGTTAGATTCATTTTCCAATTAGCGGCGGCGATCTTTTTTCTCATTGGTAGTCTAGAATTTTTTATAAACAGTTTTGATAATTTTTTCTTCGTAAGCAGAAAGAACCTGTCCCTTAAAAGCTTTCCACCGGCTAATGGCTTCTATAAGTTTTGGCATTTGATAACGCTCGATACCCTCTTGCCCCCACGAGAAACTGGGAATATAAGTCGGCGTTAACCCCAGCCCCATCACATTACAGCCTACGCCAATTACCGTACCGGTATTGATCGAGGTGTTGATGGCCGTTTGTGAATAGTCGCCCATCATCACCCCGCATTTTTGTCCTACTTCTTTTTCTCCCTGCATGGTCCATACTTTTACGGGCGCCCCCGT
This sequence comes from Sphingomonadales bacterium, assembly GCA_046093525.1. Lineage (GTDB taxonomy): Bacteria > Bacteroidota > Bacteroidia > Chitinophagales > Chitinophagaceae > JJ008. The sequence goes on from JBJTFT010000171.1 coordinate 6,063, forward strand.
ATTCTTGATATTGGAATTGGTCGTACCGGCTCCGAGATTACACCACTGTCCGATTACGGCGTCACCCAAATATCCATCATGCGCTTTATTGCTGTACCCTTGCAATACACTGTTCTTGACCTCGCCTCCAACGGTACAACAAGGACCAATGGTAGTGGCTCCATAGATCCGAGCGCCCATCTTGATGCAAGCACCCTCTCCAATAAAAAGAGGGCCCCTTAGCAAAGCCCCTTCCATCACGGTGGCCTTCTTGGCAATATAGACAGGCCCTTCTTGGGTGTTGATAGTGGCGAAATGCAACGTGGCTCCCTTTTCAATAAATAGTTTACCCCCACCGCTTACCCGCGTTCCCTTAGGTACCGCGGCCGACTTTCTACCCGAGGTCAATAACTTAAAGTCCTCTTGCAAGGCCCATGCATTGAGCTGAACAAGATCCCAGGGGTATACGATGGAGCGGATCTCTTCGGCAAAAGAGACACTACGAGGCATCTTGACCTTGTGTGCACTGATCACTTGCTTTTTTGAGATACTGTAAGCAAGGACACTACCGTTTTTATCGATCAGGCAATCGCCATTTTGCAACGCCTTGATGGCTTTGACCAGGGCGGGTGTGGGTAAGATATTTCCGTGAAGCAACCACCACGAGTCGCCTGTCTTTACCTGATCGAAGTCTACATGACTAGGCGTATCCTTATAATTATTTTGACGTTTGTCCACTGACGATAATCGCATCATCTTCTCCCACTTTTCCCGAATGGTCAGCATCCCCACCCTTATGTCTTGCATAGAGCGACATAGCGTAAATGGAAATAGTAGTTCCGGCTGACAGAACTCTTCGGTAAAAACGATGCGCTGCTGCGGCATAGAGAATGTAAATGTAAAAAAAACGCCCCGACAAAGCGAGGCGTTACCAAGGTGAGAAAGCCACCACAGGGGGGCCTATTACTTTTTGGCGTATTTCTTTTTGAATTTGTCGATACGACCGGCCGTATCTACCAACATATTCTTACCCGTAAAGAAAGGGTGAGACATGTTAGAGATCTCAAGCTTGATAAGAGGATACTCGTTGCCATCTTCCCACTTCACTGTCTCTTTGGAGGCAGCCGTGGAACGGCTCAAAAATGAGTGGCCGTTACTCATGTCCTTAAACACTACCATGCGATAGCTTTCGGGATGGATTCCTTTTTTCATAATACTATGATTTTTAAGGTCTTACGGATTTTGCCGTAAAGATTATAAAATAATGGATGGCAAAGGTACATGAAAGCTGCCTGTGCACCAAATCAATCACACATCATGCCCCGATCGCCCCTGCTAAAGTAGTTGCACATGCAGGATCAATCGCGCATGTTGATGTACTGCAAAGGCACCCCCACCGAGGCTGTTTTACAGCACTGGATAACGGCTTGCAGGTCGTCGATCTTCTTACCGGTAACACGTACCAGATCATCATTGATAGAGGCTTGAACTTTTAAGCCTGAATCTTTGATCAACTTTACGATCTTCTTGGCATCATCTTGGGCCAAGCCGTTTCGGACCTTGACCTCTTTTCGCCAAACCTTTCCTTGCTGACTCCCCTCTTTGGCCGTATCGAAAGCCTCCGGGGCGATCCCTTGCTTGTGTGCACGGTTGATGAGCACATCGAGCAACTGGCGCATCTTCATATCGTCATCTGTTTCGAGTTTGAGCTGAAAGTTTTTTTTATCAAGCTCAATGAGCACATGCGAACCTTTGAAATCGAAACGGTTGGTGATCTCGCGTTGTGTCACATTAACGGCGTTGTCGAGTGCCTGAGCATCGACCTTACTGACGATATCAAAAGAAGGCATAGAAGGGCTGTTTTGTGCAAAGATAGCGGCTAAAAACGCCCAAAACCGAAGAGGGCTTGTTAACTTGCAGCTATGAGCACGACCTATATTGATTACCGATCCGATACCGTTACCCGGCCAACACTTGCCATGCGAGAAGCCATGGCCGCAGCCCCGCTGGGCGACGATGTATTTGGAGAAGACCCTTCGATCAATCAGCTCGAAGAAAAATCTGCCCGCTTATTTGGAATGGAGGCCGCCGTCTTTTGTCCTTCGGGCACCATGACCAACCAGATCGCCATTAAATGTCATACCCAGCCGGGAGACGAAGTGATCTGCGAAGAGAATTCCCATATTTATCAATACGAAGGAGGAGGCATTGCCTTTAATGCGGGCGCCTCCGTAAAATTATTATCGGGAGACCGTGGTCGCATTACGGCTGCACAAGTGATGGATGCCATTCAACCCGATGATGTGCACCGCCCCGTAAGCCGACTGGTCTCGCTAGAGAATACCACTAACCGCGGCGGTGGCTGTTGTTATGATTTTGAGGATATCGTAGCGATCAAAGCATTGTGTGTCGAGAAAGGATTGGCGCTGCACCTCGATGGCGCGCGCGTATGGAATGCCATCGTAGCCAACCAAGAAGATTATCTCCGCTACGGAACCACCTTTGACAGTATATCGGTTTGCTTGAGTAAGAGTTTGGGTTGCCCGGTAGGCAGCGTACTACTCGGAAGCCGCTCCTTTATAAAAAAAGCACGCCGTATTCGTAAGGTCTTTGGAGGGGGTATGAGGCAGGCCGGCTCGCTGGCAGCCGCCGGCATCTATGCCCTAGACCACCATATTGCAAGGCTGGAGCAAGACCATTTACATGCGCGCCTATTGGGCGCTTGCCTGCAAACAAGACCCTTTGTAAAAATGCTGCTGCCGGTACAGACCAATATCATCATCTTTGAACTACAAGCCGGACAGTCTGCTCCAGCGCTGGTGGCCACGCTTAAAGAAAAGGGGGTACTGGGATATGCCATTAGCCCCGTGCGGGTTCGACTGGTGACTCATCTTGATATCAGCGAGTCGGACATTCACAAAACCATCGAAATTTTCAATTCGCTATAGTGCTATGTTAGCTACCATCAATCCTACCCAAACCAAGGCCTGGAAACATCTCAAGCAACACTATGCCCGGCAAAAAAAGGTGACGCTGCAACAACTCTTTGCGGCAGACCCCGATCGCTTTAAGAAGTTTTCGTCTTGTGCCAAAGAATTGGTCATCGATTACTCTAAAAATCACATTACCGAAGTGACACTGTCGCTGTTGCTGAACTTGGCCCGCGAATGCAAATTACCCGAGGCCATCGAGCAACAATTTACCGGTCAACCCATCAATGAGACCGAGCAACGGGCCGTCTTGCATACGGCACTTCGCAATTTTTCTAAGCAACCGGTCTACTACCAGGGTAAAGATGTAATGCCGGCCGTCAAAAAGGTGCAGCAGCAAATGAAAAAATTTTGCGAGGCTATCCACAATGGCACGTTACGTGGCTACACCCGCAAAAAAATAAAATATATTGTCAACATCGGCATCGGCGGCAGCGATCTGGGCCCGCAGATGGTCACCGAAGCCCTACGCCCCTACTGGAAAGAAG
>JBJTFT010000172.1:0-4534 GCA_046093525.1 Sphingomonadales bacterium
GTTCGGTAGGATCTTGTATTACACAGAGCACATACCCCTTTACTTTATTTTCATCGAGTACTCGCTTCCATGTTTTTCCATAATCGGTGGTTCTAAAGAGATAAGGTTTGCCATCTCCTCTGCGATAATCGTTGGCCACCACAAGGGCTTCTGCTGCATTGTGTGGAGAGGCTACCACTTGGGGAATCCAGCAACCGGCAGGAAGCCCGGGGATCTTTCCTTGAAAACTTGTCCAGGTAGCTCCGCCATCGCGTGTCAGTTGAACGATTCCGTCATCGGTTCCGATCCAGAGTGTTCCCTTTTCTTTTCTCGAAGGAGAAATGCTCAAGATGGTGCAATGTGTTTCTGCACCGGTAATATCGAGCGTTAACCCACCGGTGTTTTGAAAGGCAGCGATCTTGGCACTATCGTTGGTCGTGAGGTCGGGCGAGATGGTCTGCCAGCTAAGTCCTTTGTCGGTGCTTTTGTGTACGAACTGACTACCGTAGTAAATGGTTTTTGTATCGAATGGATCTTGCGCCATGGGCGAGTTCCAGTTGAATCGTTGTAGTAAGTTGGGATTGAGAGAGGGCGGCTTGATGTACCACGACTCGCCTGTCTTCCAATTTCTTTTTCCAAACGAACCACCTTGACTCTCACTATAGACCCAACTGGCATCTTCTGCATCGGGCATTACATCGAAGCCATCGCCGCCGCCTACATTGTTCCAATAGTAATTACGAATCCCTCCATTGGTCCAGGTGTAGGCAGGGCCATGCCAGCTGCCGTTGTCTTGCATACCCCCCATTACATTATAGGGCATTTCATTATCTACGTTCACGTGATAGAATTGTCCTACCGGGATCTTCTCGTCGAAGATCCAGGTCTTGCCTCTGTCGCGCGAAATGCCAATACCCCCATCATTACCCTCTATGATCAGGTTGGGATCTTCGGGATGTATCCACCAGGCATGGTGATCGGGGTGAATACCGGAGTAGGGGATCAGGGTGCTAAACGATTTACCGCCATCTTCACTTAAGGTGATGGTAGAGTGTACATCGTAAATGCGATTTTCGTTTTTGGGATCTACATAGATCTCTTGGTAATAGAAAGGACGATCGGTTACCTGTGCAGGATCGCTGTTGACCAGTTTCCAGCTAAATCCTCCGTCATCACTTTTATACAAGCCGTTTTTTGTAGCCTCTACTTTTGCATATACTCTAGAGGGCATGCTTCTGGCAAAAGCAATGCCGATACGACCCAACGGATCGGCAGGAATCCCATCCTCCTTACCTAATTTTTTCCAATTCTTTCCTCCATCGCTGGTTATGTAAAGTCCACTTCCGGCACCACCGCTTTTCAGTTCCCAGGGTTTTCTGCGAAACTGCCACATGGCAGCAATAATTTTATTGGGATTAGAGGGATCCATCACCATATCGGCACAACCGGTAGTATCGTTTACATATAGAATTTTGCTCCACGTCTCACCGCCATCGGTAGTCTTAAAAACACCACGATCGGCATGCTCTGCATACGGATTGCCAATGGCACCCACATATACGGTATTGGGATCGGTGGGATCAATAATTACGCGGTGAATGCATACCGTATTATCGAGGCCCATTTTTTTCCAACTGCGACCCCCATCTAGCGTGCGATACAGTCCGGCACCGAGGTTGAGCGAGTTACGCGGATTACCTTCTCCGGTACCAACCCACACCACTTGTGGATTACTCTGCTGAATAGCGATGGCTCCTATATTTTGTAAGGGTTGGTCATCGAAGAGCGGCGTCCAGGAGTGGCCTGCATTTTCGGTTTTCCAAACACCTCCCGAGGCAGCTCCGATATAAACGATATTGGGGTTAGAGACTACTGCGTCCACGGCGGTAATACGACCGCTCATGCCGGCTGGTCCAATGTTGCGGGGTTTCCAATTTTTGAATTCGTTAGTGTTGAGGGGCTGGGCCCAGGCCATGCTTGTCCATAAAACAGACAGGCTCAATAAGATGATAAAGGGTTTCAAGCGTTAAATTTTAGACGACGAACTTACAAAACAGGGGGCAAATTCACTAACATTCTTATCGGTCTTTTGTTATTGAATAAAAATCAGGCAATCATGTATTTAGACCGGCTACGTTCAAGCATCGATCCGCTCCGTCAAGAGATCATTCAACATCCTCTGTATGGTTCTATTGATAATGTAGACGCGCTTCGTGTGTATATGGAGCATCATGTTTATGCGGTTTGGGATTTCATGTCGCTCCTTAAATCCTTGCAGCGCAAACTCACTTGCGTAACGCTACCCTGGTTACCCGTAGGTTCGGCTAATACCCGTTTTCTGATCAATGAAATTGTAGCCGGGGAGGAATCTGATGTAGACGCTGCAGGAAACCGCATTAGTCATTTTGAGTTGTACCTGCAAGCCATGGAAAAGGCCGGTGCCGATACACGTTCCATTCGCCGATTTATTGCGGCCCTGGAGCAAGGACAATCCGTAAGTAACGCCTTAGACATTGCCGAAGCTCCCATGGCTGCTCGTCAATTTGTACGCACCACTTTTCAGTTGATCGACGAAGATCAATCGCATGTACTTTCTGCCGTCTTTACATTCGGCAGAGAAGATCTGATCCCTGAGATGTTCTTAAGCCTCATCAATAAGATCGAAACTTCTATGGAGGCGGATATTTCGGTTTTCAAATATTATGTAGAAAGACATATTGAGGTTGATGGTGGACATCACTCTCAACTAGCACTCGAGATGACGAGTGAACTTTGCGGCGACGATCCACAAAAGTGGCAACAGGCACAAGCTGCCGTGGAGCAAGCCCTTCGCTCTCGCGTACAATTATGGAGTGGGGCGTTGGGGCAGATGCAACAGGCCCCGCTGGCGTCGGCTAATTAATTTAATCCGTTACCCTTCCACCCGCATTGATCCAGGCCGTGATCTTTTGTCTTTCGGAAAGAGGCAATAGACCACTTTGAGGCATGGGGCCACCGGTACCATCTACGGCTCTAACCCGAATGCGTTCGCGGGCCGATACGATATTGCAGTCAGCATTTAGATTTACACCGCCATTGGCTACTGTTGCATTATGGCAGTTCACACAATTCGATTGAATCAATGCTTTGACCGCGGTAAATAGGGGGCCTGCGGCTCTTTCTGTTATGGCAATGGAACTTTGTGTGGCGCTACAACCATTGGCATCCCTTACGGATATAGTGTAGGTTCCCTGATTTAGATTAGAAAAAGTATTGCTGCTTTGAAACTGGCTGCTATTGTTGAGGCTGTAGGTGTAGGGCGCTGTGCCGCCGGTTGCTGCCACAGATATGGATCCACTACCAGAAACGCAAGGAGTAGCACCAGTGGGGGTAGCGGTTATATTGATGGTTACACCGGTGCATCCTCCGGTGGCCGTTAGTGTAAAAGTGGCCGAACCTGTACAGCCGGCACTGCTCTTGGCGGTTACGGTGTAAGAGCCGGGGGCGAGATTAGCGAACTGACCGGTTGCCTGAAATGCTCCACCATTTAAACTATACGTAAATCCCGATGCGCCGCTAGCGGTCGCAATAATGTTGCCGTTACTTGCACCTCCGGTGGGATTGGTAGTAGTTCCGGTTACAGAAATGGTTACACCCGCACAAGGGTCATTAGGGGCGGGATCACCTTTGGAACAACTTCCGATCAAAAGGGTAGTAGATAGAAACAAAATCAGATACGCGGCTGTGTGCTGCGTTGTCTTACAGGGGTTGAACGGTAGTTTCATAGGTGTTAAGTTAGTTTATTTTTTTTGACGGTAGGAGTCTTCAGATTTTTTTGGAATAAAAACTCAGAAAACCTATATTAAGTATAATTACTTATATATTTAATTAAGATTGATAAGAACCCGATCAGTCGATTAACTATCATTAGCTATCTTTATTTGTTACATCAACTCGTACTAAAATGCGAATTAGTCGTGCTGCTTCTTATTGCCTTTTTTCACTTTTAGTATTGTGTAGCAATTTAAAGTCCAGTGCTCAAGTTTGCAGCTATTCTCAAATTCCCACCAATTTGATAAGTGGGCTGGTTGCCTATTATCCCTTCTGTGGGAATGCAAATGATATTAGTGGCAATAATTACAATGGGGCAATTGTTGGGGGCTCTGTTCCTTTTGTGAATGATCGGTTTAATAACAGTAGTTCTGCTGCCCAACTGGGCACTGGAGCAATTACTGCAAGTAGTTTAGTATTTAATTTTTCTCGTACTGCATCATTTACAGTTTCCTTTTGGTTTACGAAGGAGACAACTGCAAATAGTGGCCGTCTTTTATCAACAGAATGTCCCGAGGGAAATTTTAGAGTAGCCGCATACAACGATGGGGACTATGCAGTGCAGTATGGAGATTATATTTTTGACGTTGTTAACTTAAACGAATGGACTCATTTGTCATACACGTATGAAAATCGTTTTGAAAAAATTTATATAAACGGGGTTTTAAAATACACTAATTATGACGAATCTACAGAAGCATTAAGCTATTGCAGTCCTTTTACCATCGGAGCCAAGGCAAGTAAC
>JBJTFT010000173.1:0-5826 GCA_046093525.1 Sphingomonadales bacterium
TCGTATTGAGCGTGATTGTGGTATTAATCCTGGTATTTGGCATCTATCCGCAGCCCATGCTCGATGTAACGGCTGGTTATGTCGATCAATTATACAGACAAATCGATATTAGTTATCTATTTAGAAAATTCTAAGTTCTCTACTATGAATGCATTACTTGTTTCGGCTTTGTGGGGAGTGATCATGATGTTCAGTGGCATCGCTATTAAGCGGCCGGCGCTACTTCGTTACTTGGCCATCGCAGGCGTTATGGTTTTGCTGGGATTGAATACCGCCGAAATGCAAGGCTGGCAATTAGTTGATATCGACACGACCGCCAGGCTTCAATTCGATGCTTACGCCTTTTTGCTCAATGCTATCTTGCTTGCATCGGTGCTGATTTATCTTGTATTGAGTGGCTCGGCCATGGAGCGGATCGGTCCTAACGTATCGGATTATCTGGCCCTGCTGTTTTTTATTGGGGCTGGTATGATGATGGTCACTGCTTTTGAATCGTTACTTATTTTATTCTTGGGGATCGAGATCATCACCATCCCTCTTTATATATTGACCGGAAGTGACAAGAAGAATCTCAAGAGTAACGAAGCATCGCTCAAGTATTTTTTATTGGGCGCTTTTTCTTCGGGGATCTTATTGATGGGTATTACGCTGGTCTACGGTGCCAGAGGAAGCTTTGCCCTTTCTGGAGTGGCGGATACTATTCGCGTGTCGAGCTCGTTGATGGTACCGGGTATGTTGTTGCTACTGATCGCTATGGCCTTTAAAGTGTCAGCAGCTCCGTTTCATTTTTGGACACCCGATGTTTACGATGGTGCTCCCACCGTGTTTACCTCCTTTATGGCCACGATCGTAAAAGTGGCCGTGTTCGCCGCATTTCTACGGTTGTTCGATCGCAGCTTTGCCCTACAGTTCAATGCCTGGCAATGGTGGGTAGCGATATTGGCGGCACTGACTCTATTTGTCGGCAACATCACAGCGGTGTTTCAACAAAGTGTTAAGCGGATGCTCTCTTACTCCAGTATTGCGCAAGCCGGATTTATGTTATTGGCAGTCTTTGCCATGAATACGATGGCTAAGGAAGGCCTGTTATTGTACGCCGCCTCTTACTCATTGGCTACCATTGGCATCTTTGCGGTGCTTTCGCGCATGAAAGATTATTCATTCGAGGCCTTCAATGGAATGGCTGGTCGTTATCCTTGGGTTGCGGCTGCCCTTGCAATCTTCTTTTTATCGTTGGCGGGTATTCCGTTGACCGGCGGCTTTATGGCTAAATTCTACATGATCAAATCGGCTCTTGGACAAAGTCTTTGGCTAGCGCTTTTTGCCTTGTTGATGGCTGCCGTAAGCGTCTATTATTACTTTAAGGTCATACAGGCTATGTATTTTAAGCCGGTGGCCCAGTCGGACCCCCTTTCTTTCGATAGCGGATTTACCGGGATGCTGCTGGGCGTGGCGGCACTCGTGATCGTTTTGGGGGTCTTTCCGGAGTGGCTCATCGCTTGCCTTTATTTCTAATCTCATTTTACCGTTCATCAAGCTTTTCTTTGCCGTGGCGCTCAGCGGTGGTACCTTCACCTTTCGATGATGAAGTTTACCGATATATTCTCTTTGGCCTTCCGCACCATTCGCGGCAACCGCCTGCGCACCGGCCTGACCGTGGCGATCATCGCCTTTGGGATCATGGCACTGGTAGGGATCATAACCGCCATCGAGGCCATGAATCAGAAGTTTACCGAGAGTTTTTCGAGTATGGGAGCCAGTGGCTTTACGCTGCGATACAAAGAACGCAATATTCGTTTTGGTGGGGGTAACCAAGGCAATGACATGAAGCTTTCTCAAAAAGGAAAGAAAAAAGCGCGCACCTCTAACCTCGATAAAAAAATTACCCGCGACCAAGCCGAACTCTTTGTTTCCAGTTTTGACTTTCCGGCCGTAAAAAGTATCAGTCTCTTTGGTGGACGTAATTCAATTGTTTCTTACGAGACTCGTAAAACTAGTCCGAATGTAATGGTGCAGGGGGGTGATGAGAATTTTTTGGCACTGAATGGATTTTCGCTCGAGACCGGACGCAATCTAAATCGTACCGATGTAACATCGGGTCGCAATGTTTGTATGTTGGGCTATGATGTGGCCAATAAATTATTCAAGCAGGGATACCGCTCGGCGGTGGGTAAGGTGGTGCGCATCAATTCTATTCCGTATCGCGTGCTGGGTGTTTTAGAGAGCAAAGGCTCTTCGTTCGGATTCAGTCGCGACAATATGATCATCACCTCGTATAACAATGTGTATCGCAATTTTGGCAGCGTTTCTTCTTTTAACATCGCTATCCAGGCTTCGCAGATACAATGGGTACCCGCTGCCATGGGAGAGGCCGAATCGTTGTTTCGCTCCGTACGTCGCTTGCATACCACCGAAGAAAATAATTTTGTGATCGATCGCAGCGACAGCATCGCCGAAAAGGCCATGAATAGTCTTGGATTTTTGACCATTTCGGCCACGGTGATCGGTTTGATCACACTGATCGGAGCCGCTATCGGGTTGATGAATATCATGCTGGTCTCCGTATCGGAGCGTACCCGCGAGGTAGGTCTTATTAAAGCGATCGGGGGTAAACGAAAAATGGTCAGTCGTCAGTTTTTATTGGAAGCTATCATCATTAGTGTGCTAGGCGCCTTATTCGGAATCTTGCTTGGGGTGGGCGTTGGTAATCTGTTTGCGCTGGTGCTGGGCACCGGCTTTGTGATTCCTTGGAACTGGGTGTTCTATGGCATCTTTATCTGTACCCTGGTGGGGCTGCTGGCCGGACTCTATCCTGCCCGCAAAGCCGGTAAGCTGAACCCTATTGAGGCCCTCCGTTACGAGTAAGGGCTGATTTTCCACAATTTTTACCCTATTTTTTGCTGTTTTCGGCAAGCGGAGTCAATTTAATATCAAATTAATAGGTTAGGGTTTGCGCAGTTCAAAAAATCCTTAACTTGACCCTCCTTCTGTAACCAGAAGGGGTGTTTTACCAACTTTTAAAACCTAATAACTCAACACTAAAAACAACGATCATGGCAGAGACTAAACCAACTGCAACAGCTGCATCAAAATCATCTTCGGCCCCTGCAAAACATGGTGGAAATTCCATCTCATGGATTGCTCCTCTTGTGTGTGTGCTCGCCGGCTATTCCATCTGGCGTTTTATGATGGGCGATGCCTCCGGATTCAATGAGCCCGATCCTTCTGGTGGATTCTGGCCTCATCACATGGGACCTAAGGATGCCTTTCATCGTATCTATGAGGGAGGAATCATCGTGCCTTTGCTGATCGGAATGTTTTTAATGGTAGTGGTGTTCTCTATTGAGCGCTACCTCACCATCCGTCGCGCACTGGGTAACGGACCTATCGACGATTTCGTTCGCAAGATTCAGTTTCAATTGGCTAGCCGCAACGTAGACGCTGCACTGGCTGAGTGCGATAAGCAAAAAGGATCCGTTGGTAACGTAATGAAGGCGGGTCTGCGCCGTTACAAAGAAATGATCAATGAATCGGGTATGTCTACCGATCAAAAAGTGATCGCTATTCAAAAAGAAGTAGAAGAGGCTACTGCGCTGGAGCTGCCTATGCTGCAAAAGAACCTGGTCTTCCTTTCTACCATCACATCAGTAGGTACGCTGATCGCCCTACTCGGAACCGTATTGGGTATGATCCGTTCGTTCGCTGCCCTTGGTGAAGAAGGCGGTGGTGGTGCAGCAGCCGACCTGGCGGTGGGTATCTCTGAGGCCCTGTATAATACGGCCCTCGGTATCGGTACGTCAGCGATCGCGTTGATCCTGTACAACATGTTCACCACTCGTATCGATTCTATCACTCATGGTATTGATGAGTCTGGATTTACGCTTACGCAAAGCTTTGCCTCTCTGTATAAGTAATACAAGAAGCAGCCTTTGCAACGTATCATCCATTCATCCATTTAAATTTTTGTACCCATGCCAAGTGCCAAGATACCAAAAAGGAGTACGGATACGGATATGACCCCCTTTGTGGACATAGCGTTTCTGATCCTCTCCTTTTTTATTATGGCGACAAAATTCAAACCACCTGAGCCTGTCGAGATCACGACACCCGGCTCGGTGCTGTCGCAAAAATTACCCGAGAACAATGCCGTGATGATCTCCATCGACTCGGCCAATCGGGTCTACTTTACAGTACTGTCCGATCGTGACCCTTCGAAGTACGATGCTATCATTCGCGGTATCAATGCCAGCCAAAACCTGGGACTGACCCCTGACGAGATGGCCAATTTTCGCAAGACCTACTTGGTAGGTGTTCCCTTCGGCGGCCTTAAGCAACTGTTGGCTACCGATTTCAAGGACCAGGCCAAGTTGAGCCAGCCGGGTATTCCCGTGCTTGATACGCTCAATAACCAGCTGGTCTGGTGGATCAAAGAGGCCAAGACCGCTTTTGCAGGCGAAAAGTTAAATTATCTTATTAAAGGAGACGGGCTTTCGAAGTATCCGACCTTTAATGCGATAGTGCAGGCGCTCAAGAAAAATGAGGAGTTCAAGTACAACCTGGTTACACAACTCGATGATGTGCCTGTTGGAACGGCTCTTTATAAGTCAGAGCAAGAGCAAGAGAAAAAATAAATTAATTAACCCCAATTACATTACACTATGGCTAGTATAGATAGTGGTGCAGAGCAGGGTGGTAAAAAAGGCCCGGGCGTAAAGAAAGCCAAAAAACTTTCTACCCGTGTTGACATGACCCCCATGGTGGACCTTGGGTTTCTGCTGATCACGTTCTTCGTGTTTACGGCGACCATGAGTTCTCCTACCACGCTCGACCTTAATATGCCAAAGGATATCAAGAAGCAAGATGAGCAAACCGAGGTAAAGGAATCTTCGGTATTGACCATCATGCTGGGCAAGGGCGATCAGGTGTACTACTACGAAGGAAAACTGGTAGTAGATGCCACCGGCAATAACTTTAAGCAGACCACCTTCAAAGGTATTCGCGACATCATCGTCAATAAAAAGAAAGAGGTGATGGATCGTTATTACCAACGTCCCGATCCCGCTTGCGAGGCCGAGGCCAAGGCAAAGGGAAAGCCCGTCAGCAATTGCGCCGATAAAGATTTTGTGGTCATCATCAAGCCCAGCGACGATGCGACCTACAAGAATACGGTAGACATCCTCGATGAGATGACCATCAACCAGGTCCGTACCTATGCGATGGTCAAGATCGCCGATGTGGAGTATGAGCTGATCAAGAAGACAGAAGAATCCAACGGTATCAAGTAGTAACCGAAAACAAAGAGCATGGAATTAAATAAAATATTAACCGCAGACATTCTCGATATTGTCTTTGAGGGAAGAAACAAGGAGTACGGGGCCTATGACCTGCGTAAGACCTACCACGAGCGGGTAAAACGCGCCCTGATCATAACGGCCTCTACCGCTGCCTTGATCTTGCTTATTTCTTTTTTGAACAAGACCCTCAGCGATAACGACAATGCCAAGGTCAAGATCAATGAAATGACCTTGCAAGATGTTAAGCAAGAAGAAAAAGAACCCCCACCACCTCCACCTCCGCCTCCGCCCAAACAGGAGCCGCCAAAGGTTGAGATGAAGCAGTTTACACCTCCCGTTATTAAAAAAGACGAAGAGGTAGAGAAACCACCGCCACCACAAGAGGAATTGAAAGAAGCTAAGATTGATGTGGTGAACGTGGAAGGTATTAAAGACGAAGGATTGGCGGCGCCTGTCGATATCGACCAGGGTAAGCAGATCGTAGAAGAGAAATTCGACGATAACAAGATCTTCGATAAAGTGGAGATCGAGG
>JBJTFT010000174.1:0-6511 GCA_046093525.1 Sphingomonadales bacterium
TCGACTCCGGTATTCTCCACAGACATCTTCCAAATGAACCCCTTGGTAATGTGGGGTTTTTTTATGGCTCCGCGTAACATGGTACATTTGCACTATGAGCGTTTTGAAACAATTGGCCGAATACTTGTACTTGCGTCCCAAAGACCCGAGTCGCCCCAAAGACAAATGGATCGGGTACATGCATGGTATTAACCGCATCAGCATTTTTGTTTTTATTTTTTGTCTGGTACTGCTGGCGATCAAACTGATCTTCTAAGACCTGCCCTAATAAGCGAAGCGGCTTGCATCGAAGCATTACCACCCAGGCTAAGCAATTGGTGCAGTTGCGTGTAATTCTCTTTTACTTGCTTTCTTTTTTGCGTATCTGCCAGCAATTCTTGTAATGCGGCCCGAAGAGAGTCCTCCGTCAGCTCATCTTGGATCAACTCGGTCACCACGGCTTTGTTCATGATCAGATTGATCAAAGAGATGAACTTAACCTTAACCAATCGCTTTCCGATCTGATACGACAGCCAAGATCCCTTGTAGCAAACTACCTGCGGCACGCCGTACAGTGCTGTCTCGAGCGTAGCGGTACCCGATGTAACTAAAGCAGCGGTGGCCTGTCGCAACAGCGAGTAGGTCTGGTCGCTTACCAGCTTTACAGACGGATAGGCCGCCAACAGATCGGCATAAAATGCATCGGAAGTGCCGGGGGCTTTAGCTACTACAAATTGATGATCCGAAAAAGAACGACTTACCGCTAACATCACCGGTAATTTCTTGGCGATCTCCTGCTGCCGGCTGCCGGGTAGCAACGCAACAATGGGTCTATCGGATAGCGATTCGTCGATCGGCTTTTTTTTCGCAGTATCGATCACCTGCACCAGCGGATGCCCCACGTAAGAAACATCCCATTGCCATCGAGAGGCAAAAAAATCTTTTTCGAACGGAAGAATGACCAACAGCTGATCGATGGTGCGCTTCATTTCTTTTACCCGGTTCTCTTTCCAGGCCCATACTTGTGGCGCAATGTAGTAGGCAACGCGTATGTTTTGTGCATGCGCCCACTTGGCCATTCGTAAATTGAATCCGGGATAATCGATGCAGATCAGTACATCGGGACGAAATGAAACAATATCTTGTTTACAGAAACGAAGATTGCGCAAGATGGTGGGTAGGTTCTTGATCACTTCTGCAAACCCCATGAATGCCAGTTCTCGGTAGTGCTTAACGAGTGTGGCACCGGCTGCTTGCATCTTATCACCTCCCCAGCATCGAATAACGGCCTGTGGATCTTGTATACGCAATGCCGCGATCAGATTACTTCCATGAAGATCACCGGAGGCCTCGCCCGCTATAATGTAATAACGCATGGGTCAATTAAGTAGCTTGAGCAAAAGAATGCCGACCCCGTAGCAAAGTGTTACAATAAAGATACCACGTGCGGTACGGTCCCGTTCGGTATTAACATAGATCGTAAACAGAATGGCGTTTACCAGTAAACTGAGTGAACCGATCGACGTAATAAGTCGATTCTCTTGTATAAAACTTTCGAGGAACTCCCCAAAGGTGTAGCTGGGAAATTTCCAGCTGTGCAAGAAGACCAGTCCCAGCAGAGGACCCACAAAGCCCAGTGCCAGCCCCAGGCGTTGATCGTCTTTATTGAAAATCATAGTTTCCAGCTTTTGGCCAGTTGTTCTTTATAGGGGTAATGCGTAAGGTCGTACTGCACGGGCACCACACTTACATAGTTGTTGGCCAGCGCCCATACATCGGTATCCTTTCCTTTATCGGCATTCACGAACTCGCCGGTCAGCCAGTAGTACTGTTTGCCATGTGGGTCGTTTCGCTGTACATAATTCTCGTTGTACTTGGCATACGCTTGCCGGCAGATCTTGAGCCCACGGATCAGCTCCGGTCTTTGTGCCGGGATGTTCACGTTCAACACCGTGTGTCTGCCCAACTTGGTCTGCATCATTTTTTCGGTGACCATTCGCGCATAGAGTCGGGCAGCACTAAAATCGGCCTCGATGCTGTAATCGAGCAACGAGAAACCTGCCGAGGGGATATCTTCGATGGCCGCCTCTACGGCAGCCGACATAGTCCCGGAATAAATTACATTGATACTGTGATTGGCGCCATGATTGATGCCACTCAAGCAGAGGTCGGGTTTTCGGTGCAACACTTTATCTACCGCCAGTTTTACGCAGTCGACCGGAGTTCCCGAGCAGGCGTACGAATCGATGCCCTCAAAGTGGTGGGTCTTGTGCAGTCGAAGCGGTTCTCCGATGGTGATGGCATGTCCCATACCCGATTGGGGTTTGTCGGGGGCTACCACGTAGATATGTCCAAGATCCTTAACTGATTCCACCAGATTTCGAATGCCGGGGGCACTGATGCCGTCATCATTGATAATGAGAATAACCGGTTTCTCCTTCGTTACCCGCGCTTTTGCGGGGGCGGCGGCCTTTTTTTTCTTAGCAGTACGCATGTATTGTAAAAGTCCTTGATTTTTAGCGTATCCCAAAATGCCGGCTAAAAAATTTGGAAATTCTAAAAATATTAGTAATTTGCAGCTAAATAAATTAGATAAACATGGCAGTTTCCAATCAAAATCTGAAGTATCTGCGCAAGCTCCGCGGCTGGACCCAAGAGGAGTTTGCCATCAAACTCAATATAAAAAGATCGCTGCTAGGCGCCTACGAAGAGGAGCGCGCGGAGCCCCGGTTCGAAGTGCTGGAGGCCGTCTGTGATCTTTTCAAGCTGACCATGGACGAGCTTTTGCGAAAGGACCTGAGTGATAACAAGGCCAACTACCTTTCTAAAAGAAGATCGTTAAAGATGAATAGCGGTCCTGCCGAGATACCCTTTGTGCCGGTAAAAGCCGCTGCCGGATATCTGGCCGGTTATGCCGATCCTGAGTTTATCGATGAGCTCAATACGTTCACGCTCCCCATGCTTACAGGGGGCAACTACCGCGCCTTTGAGATCATCGGTGATTCCATGCTGCCCACCCCGAGTGGCTCGGTGATCGTGGGCGAGAAAGTAAATGATCTCGAAGAGGTCAAGCAGAATACTCCTTGTATCGTTATCTCAAGAAATGAGGGTATTGTTTACAAGCGAGTACAGAAAAGTACCAAACAGCGTGATAAACTTACACTGGTCAGCGATAACCCCATCTTTCATCCATACACGGTAAATACAGATGAAGTATTGGAGATGTGGCAGGCACAGGTCGTTATTTCTAAGGCGAATACACAACATCGCTGGGACATGAACCAGTTAGCCAATGTAGTCTCTGACTTGCAACAGCAGGTCACCTCACTAAAAAAGAAGATCAATTAGCCGGTTTCAGAAATCCATCCTGCCATTTGAGGTAGTAAAGTTTCTTGTTCTCGTAGTACTGAATAACGCCGGGTTGTGCCGCAAAGAGGGTGGGCTGAATGTCCATTTCTCTAAATAGGGCGAACTCTTTACTGCCCAGATGAAGGGGGATATCTTTTTGGTAGCGAAGCAACAATTTTGAAAACCGCCAAATAGCTTCATAGCCCCTTAATACCATATCACTGGGACGCGCGTACAGCTGGCTTCCAAAGAAGGTTTCAATCGACTGGCTTAGACTGTCGGTACGTGGCGAGTAAAAGGGAGTGCAGAAGAAAAGATCGGCACCGCGGTACTCCGTTCTCGAAAATTCCTTGATACCGTCCCAGGTGGGCATGCCCATTATCGATAGTTTGTAGCGTTGTTTGGCCAGCCCAACCAGTTGCTGGCAAATACGTTTTCCAAAATTTTCTTCAACGCTGCCTATCCAGCACACGGTAGACTTTAGGGTATCGAGCCAAGGTGTGAGCTGTTGCACGGTAAAGCTATCATTCAGCTCCACAAATTTTATCGGGGGCGGTGTGCCGCCTCTTTTTCGGGCCGCTTCTTCGATGTAAGTGCGGATCCTTGTTTCGAGCCCCCCTTTTTTTTGAAATACAACCAACTGGTGTTTCGTAAAGCGGTTGCGGATGTAGCTGTAAATACTCTGGCATTGCGAGGGTAGCGTTGAGTTGAGGAGCACGAGGTAGGGGTTTTGCAATACGCCCCCGTCGTTCGGCAGATTGATATTGATAACAGGTATCTTTTTTTCTTTTCCTGCGGCGGCAAAAAGTTTTAATTCGGAGGCGGAGCAATACGTAACGATCAGATCGACTGCTTGACAAGCCGGACTACTGAGTTGCGTGGCGATGCTCTTGTCGGCCGCCTTGTTATCGAATACGATCAGCTCAATAGCGGCGCCCTCTTTTCGCAGCGAGTCAAGGGCCAACAGCGCCCCTTCGTAGAACTCCAGCCCGGGCACAATGAATTTTGGAAATTGCTTTTGACCATAGCGGTACTCGCTGTTCTTATCGAATGCGGAGTCGAGGTAAAGCGGGGCAAAGAGGGCGATCCTGATCTTTTTCTCGGCCGTTGCCAGTGGCTGCGCTACCGACTCCTTGCGCGCCCCAATAAGGGTCGAGCCCAGCAAACAAATAAGAATGATCCAATTGCTTCTCATAACGAAAAGACATTATTCCCACTCGATGGTGGCCGGGGGTTTGCTGCTGATATCATATACAACACGGTTGATGCCGCGTACCTGATTGATGATATCGTTAGAGAGATCAGCTAAGAAAGAATACGGAAGATGCGCCCAATCGGCCGTCATGCCGTCGACGCTGGTCACCGCCCGCAAGGCTACGGTATATTCGTAGGTGCGCTCATCACCCATAACCCCAACGGTCTTTACGGGCAGCAAGATGGCACCTGCTTGCCAAACCGATGCGTAAAGTCCTTTTGACTTGAGTGAGCGAATAAAAATATCATCGGCTTCTTGCAAAAGCGTTACGCGCTCGGCCGTCACTTCGCCTAAGATGCGAATGGCCAGACCCGGACCGGGAAAGGGATGTCTTCCGATCATCTCCGCCGGTATTCCCAGCTCTAGTCCGATCTTTCGGACTTCATCCTTAAATAATAAACGCAGCGGCTCGACCAACTCTAAGTGCAAGTGCGCCGGTAGTCCACCCACATTATGATGCGATTTGATGGTGACCGAAGGGCCATGTACAGAGACGCTCTCAATGACATCAGGATAGATGGTGCCTTGACCCAGCAGCTCATAACCATGTAGTTTTTTAGCCTCTTCTTGAAATACATCTATAAAAAGCGAACCGATGGCTTTTCTTTTTTGCTCCGGGTCGGTCTTGCCCGCCAGCGCCGAATAAAAACGTTCGCGGGCATCGATGCCGGTCACGTTCAAACCGATGTCTCGGTACGACCGCAATACATTTTCGAATTCGTCTTTGCGAAGTACGCCGTTATCGACAAAAATGCCTACTAGCCGATCGCCAATGGCCCGGTGAATGAGTGTAGCCGCAACGGTAGAGTCCACGCCACCGCTGAGCGCCATAATTACTTTTCGTTGGCCGATCTGCTGTTGCAAGGCCGCTACGCTATCAGTGATAAAATGAGCGGCGGTCCAGTCTTGAGCACAACCGCAAATGCCCAGTAAAAAATTCTTGAGCAGTAATTTTCCTTGCGTCGAGTGATATACTTCGGGATGAAACTGTACTCCGTACAGGGGGTTAGTATCGGTACTCGTTTTTTTAAAAGCAGCTACAGGAATACTTTCGGTCGTGGCCAATAATTCAAACCCTTCCGGTAGCGCTTTGATAGAATCGCTATGGCTCATCCACACCTGGGTGGTCTTGTCGAGACCCTCTACGAATCTGTCATCACTTTTAATGAGTAGTTGCGCTCTGCCGTACTCTCTTTTATCGCTTTTGGCTACGGTTCCTCCAAAGCACTTGGCCGTTAGCTGTGCTCCATAGCAAATGCCCAGTACGGGTACGTGCTTGATGAGCACTTCGATATCGAGTGCAGGAGCATTGGTTTCGTTGACCGAAAAGGGGGAGCCCGACAGAATGATACCTTTTAAGGGACCGTCGAACGAAATGGGTTTGTTGAAAGGAACGATCTCGCAGTAGACATTTAATTCTCGAATGGCACGGGCAATCAATTGAGTGTATTGCGATCCAAAGTCGAGGATCAGAATCTTCTCTGTCATGGTGGGGCGAAGGTAGCAAAAAAAAGTCCGGTCTCTTAGAGACCGGACTGCAGCTTTTATTGAATGAGAAGCGGTTCTACACCGCCTGCATTAAAAATCGCCGTTATTGAAACCCTCGCGGTTGTAACCACCGCCGTTTCCGCCACGATAGCCACCGCCACCGCCGTTACCACCACGGTAACCGCCGCCGCCGCCAAAGCTGCGTTTTTTGTAACCACCGCCGCCGCCGCCTTCTGGCTTGGGACGACTTTCGTTGACTACCACATTACGGCCATCAACTTCAGTTCCATTAAGGGCTGCGATAGCAGCTTGTGCCTGGTCGTCGTTTGGCATTTCCACAAAACCGAAACCTTTGCTACGGCCAGTGAATTTGTCGTTGACGATCTTAGCAGAGGCTACCTCGCCATGCGATGCAAACAGATTGAGCAGATCCTGATCTTT
>JBJTFT010000175.1:0-2918 GCA_046093525.1 Sphingomonadales bacterium
GGGTAAGATAGGAAATGCGGTGGCCGGGAAAGGAGACTGGCTTGTTATTGAAGCCGATGAAAGCGATGGTTCTATTGTACAGTATCGTCCGCATACTGGGGTGCTGCTCAATATCGATAAAGACCACGATGAGACGGCAACGCTCGTTTCATTGTTTACTACATTCAGAAGTAACTGCGAACACTTCTTAGTGAATCGTACGCATCCGTTGGCAGCCACACTTTCTGTTGATGCGGGTAAGGATTTTGAAGTAAAAGAAGTGGAGGAGGTTGAATACAACGAGAAGGCTGAAAATAAATATATCATTGGTTATTGTGCAGTAGCATTTAGTCAGGTGGGCATGTCCATCTCTTTTTTGGTTAATGGTCAACAAATTCGTTTACATCAGATCGGGCAACACAATATGGAAAATGCCCTTGCTGCTATAGCGGTGGCTCACCAGATTGGAGTCCCGCTGACGGTTGCTGCTGCTGCTTTGGAGGAGTATAAAGGCATCTATCGCCGTCACCAGGTCTGGGGGCATAAGAAGGGGGTCTGGTTAATTGATGACTATGCGCACAATCCGGTCAAATGTGCGGCTGCTATAAAAGCCTGTCAACCGGTAGCCTCTAAGGTTATCGCGTGGTTTCAGCCGCATGGATTTAAGCCTACCCGGTTTTTGCGTCATGATTTTGTGCAAGAATTTGCATCAGTACTTCGCAGCGGAGACGAGATCTGGATGAGTGAGATCTATTACGCAGGTGGCGCCGCTGTCAAAGATATTTCTGCAGCCGATCTGATCGACGACCTTCAACAATTGGGTGCTGCTGCTTTTTTTATAGCGGATCGAAGTGAGCTTGTCACCAATTTGCGCGCTCACCTCACTGGTGATTGTGTATTGTTATTAATGGGGGCCCGTGATCCTTCGTTAGAAACGTTTGCCCGCGAGGTATGGGATGCGCTTTAAACTAGGAAGTGAGTAGTTTGTAACCCGCCCAGGTAGCCAACCATCCCCCTACTAAAGTGGCGGCTAGGTAAAGGGTGAGAATAGTAAAACGCTCGGCTTTGATTAATAGTAAACTTTCTTGGCTGAACGCAGAGAGGGTAGTGAAACCTCCACAGAGGCCGGTAAATAAAAAAAGTTTGGTCTCTTCCGAGAAAGCATCATACTTCTCGCTAATTCCCCAGCCAATTCCGATTAAAAGACAGCCTAAAATATTGACCAACCAAGTGCCGGTCGGAAAAGTATCAAGTGGGGCAGGGTTCATTATTCGTTGCACCCAATAGCGCAGAGCAGAACCTAGGCCACCTCCCGCTGCAACAAAAAAAAGGTATCGTATCATGGCTGATCGTGTTCGTATAGATACTTGAGATCTACCAGCCAGGTCGTATTGGTTTTGGCAACACGTAGGGTATCGTGATCGTTCTTATAGGAATTCGAATAGATGACGATAGCTGTGGAATCATTGATGGCCGTTGCACTGTGGATCACGATGGTCGATCCTTTGTAGTTATCTTTTTCTGCCGCAGGCATTTTTTGGTAGAACTGCGCAGCAATATCGAGGTAGCTATTGTTAACGGAATCTTGCACCATAAAGGTTCTGGCTTCCTCAAACTTTCCATCGAGTGCGGACCGAATAAAAAGGCGAGCTGCATCTAACTCATTCTCGGCGGCAATGATCGTTTGGGGAGAGGGTTGGCATGCCTGAAGGGTCAACAAGGTAGCCAGTAGTAGCAATGGTCTGTATTGTACGTTGATTCGCATAAAGCAAATTACAAAAAATATAGTAGCCCTGTACCCGGCCCCTAAGGCAAGCAATGGGATAGCCGGGGGCTTATTGACATTGATGTGGTTTTGACGTTACTGCGATATTAACGTTGATGCGGGGGCTGCTCTTTTTCGTGTTCTTGATTGTAGGCTCGTAAGATCTGCTTGACCAGTCGGTGACGCACCACATCTTCTTCGTCGAGTTCTATATGACCGATGCCATCGATGTTCTTTAAGATGCGCACCGCAGTTTGCAACCCGCTGCGTTGATTTCGGGGCAAGTCTACTTGCGTCATATCTCCGGTAATGATCGCCTTGGCATTGGCTCCAATGCGGGTCAAGAACATTTTCAATTGCAGATCGGTCGCATTTTGGGCCTCATCCAAGATAATGAAGGCGTTGTCGAGTGTTCGGCCTCGCATATAGGCCAAGGGGGCGATCTCGATGGTGCGCGTGGTCATATAGTAACCGAGCTTATCGGCGGGTATCATGTCGTCGAGCGCATCATAGAGCGGACGTAAGTAGGGATCTATCTTCTCTTTGAGATCGCCGGGTAAAAAACCAAGGCTTTCGCCAGCTTCAACGGCAGGACGCGTCAAGATGATTTTTTTAACCTGTTTATTCTTGAGTGCACGTACCGCCAGCGCGACAGCCGTATAGGTCTTTCCGGTACCGGCCGGTCCAATGGCAAATACAATGTCGTTATGCTCGGCCTCTTGTACCAGCTTTTTTTGGTTGGCGGTACGAGCCCGGACTGATTTACCATTGGGGCCAAAGACCAACACTTCGGCAGGATTTTTTTCTTGAAAGTGATCGATCACCTCCTGGTCATCTCCACCAAGTACTTGCTCGAAGTATTGTTGGCTCATGTGGCCGTTGCGTTCGAGGTACGATACGATGACGGCGATCTTCTCGCGTGCCGAATCGATCTGCTCGGGGGCGCCACTGAGTTTGAGCTGTGTGCCGCGGGAAAGGATCTTGAGAAGGGGGAATTTCTTTTTTAAAAGGTCGAGTTTTCCGTTGTTGACCCCGAAGAATTCAATTGGATTGACGGTTTCGAGGTTAATAATGGTATCTGTCAAGGGGCTGCTTTTTTGTAAGGTGATTAGGTTAGTAATGCAAAAGAGCTATTTCAATATTAAAGTAGGAACACTAAAATTCCTATCAATAC
>JBJTFT010000176.1:0-2862 GCA_046093525.1 Sphingomonadales bacterium
ACTAAGGGCAACGTAAGTCGTCCGCTAAAATGACCGCTGCCTCTGTAATCTTCGAAACCGCCGAATTTTTTAGTAGCTACAAAATCGGCATGCCCCGGACGTGGAATGCTGCGTTGCTTTTCGTAATCGCTGCTGCGGGTATTCTTATTCTCGAAATAGATCAATAGTGGCGCGCCAGTAGTTTTTCCTTGAAACAATCCGCTTTTAAAGTAAGGGATATCTTCTTCGGCGCGCGGCGTGGTACCCGGTTGCTGCCCTCCTTTTCTGCGCTCGATATCGGGCAACAGATCGTCTGGCCCCAACGAAAGACCGGCCGGGCAACCATCGATCAACATACCCACTGATTCGCCATGCGATTCACCAAAGATCTTTATGCTGAATAGTTGTCCGAACGAATTCACGGCTTGCTCAATTAAGGTCCGGTAAAGATAAGGAGGCTCCCAGCAACGAGAGATCTGCAAAAAATCCGGGATACGACTTTTTTATCGCTTCGGCCTCCGCGATCGTAGTGGGACCGGTAGCACGCAAGGCCGCCACGGCCAATGCCATTGCAATACGATGATCTCCGCAAGAAGACACACTTGCCCCTTTGAGCTCTCCTCCACCCTGCACTTCCAGCGCATCATCGACAGCATGCACCACCACCCCCATCTTGGCAAATTCTTGCTGTAAGGTTTGTGCACGATCGCTTTCTTTATGGTACAGCCGGTGAGCTCCCGCTATGATTGAAGTTCCTGGTGCGTACGAAGCCAATGCAACCAATGGTGGAAAGAGATCGGGACAATCCGTGGCATCAAACACAAATGGCTTTATCTCGGACGGATGCACGACGATTCCCTTTGCATCGACCGCATAAGATACACCGGCCCTGTCGAGTACTTGTAAGATAGCGCGGTCCGATTGAAAAGAGGCAAGGTCCAACCCCTGCAAGTGAACAGGCCCCGCCAGCGCTCCCGCCACCAAAAGAAAAGCGGCACTGCTCCAATCTGATTCTACCGTATACCGCAGAGGGCTGCCGGTAACAAGCCTTGTATCTCGCTCGGCGCAGCGCTCGATTTTCGGAAAATAAAAAACCTCATACCCTCTATTTTCCGGACAAGGCAATCCAAATGAACGCAGCACCGAAAGCGTAAGATCGATATAGGGTTTACTGACCAACCCATTTACCCGAAGAGAGACCTCGCTGGCTTCCGCCGCCGCATACGCAAATAATAACCCCGTTAAAAATTGGGAACTGAGTGTGCCATCTATTTCAATCGAAGCTGGCACCAAGGGCCCTTGTACTTCGATCGGCAATTTTCCATCTGTAGTGCAGACCACTACGCCCAATTTTGGTAACACCTGATCGAAGAAATCCATAGGACGGTTGCGTAAACTTCCACTTCCGGTCAACGTAACCGAATGAGAAAGACAAGCGGCAATGGGCGTAAACATTCGCATACCCAACCCCGACTCGCCGCAACCAACAAGCAGCGGCTTGTCCGATAACAATCCCCTGCTATCGATCTGAACCTTGTCGTCTTGCGCTTGCACGGTAGCTCCCAACGAAACGATCACGGCAAGCGCCGCCTTGTCATCGGCACAGTAGCCGGGATGATAAAGAATTGTTTCTCCTTTTCGGATCAGGGCGGCAGCACAGGCACGCTGCATCACACTCTTCGATGCAGGCACCCGAAGCGTGCCCCCTAAGCGAGAGGGATGTACGATTACCTTCACTGCTGTTTGGCTAATTGCTTTTCTAGTCGATCGAACCGTATTGAATGAACAATGGCCTGGCCGATCTTTTGTAAAAGAACGTAGTGAATGCTGCCAGATTGCCCCTTCTTATCCATTCGTAACACCGAGAGTGCCTTTTTTAAATTATAGAGCGCGCGCGTTGGTAATCCATAGCGATCCAGCAACTTCTCCAAACGAGCAGATTCGGCAAAACCCAGGTAGTGAGATGATAAGGCGGCGGCCGTCATCATGCCCAACGAAATGGCCTGGCCATGAGAAAGCTGGTACTGATTTTCTAGGGCATGGCCCATCGTATGACCGAAATTGAGCCATTTTCTATGGCTCTTCTCCTGCTCATCCGATCGCACCACGTTATATTTTAATCTAGCATTTCGAGCGATCAATGCAGCGAGCGCGACCTGGTCTTTTCGATAGTATGAAAGCGAGTGTTTTTCGAGCGCGCTAAACAGCCTGGCATCTAAGATGGCCGCATGCTTGATAATTTCTGCAAATCCGTTCTGCCACTCCTCTGTGGGCAGGGTCACCAATAGCGAAACATCATATAGCAAAAAAGAAGGTTGACGAATGGTGCCGGCCAAATTCTTATAGACACCCACATCTACCCCGTTCTTTCCTCCGATTGCAGCATCGACCATCGCCAGTAGCGTGGTAGGCACAAAACCAAATCGCAGACCACGCATGTAAATAGCGGCCGTGTACCCTACCAGATCGGTCACTACACCGCCGCCTACCCCTACCAGTGTGGTGGAACGGTCGGCTTTAAGCGAAATAAGTTGTTCGATCAGCGCGTCTGCCGTGGCTTGAACTTTATACGCTTCTCCTGCCCGTAGCACAATGGTATTCCATCCGGAGAATAATGAACGATGATGCCGGTACACATGCTGATCGGTGACTAGCACGGTATGGGCAGGATCGGTCAGCCATTTGAGTTGAGTAAAAGCCCCGTTAAAATAACAATCGGTACTTCCCGATGAAAATAAAAAACGAGTTTTTTTCATGGCGACTAATTGATAATCGATCTATCCTGCCTGAGCGGGTACTTGACCAGACTGGCCCTGGTCTAAAATCTTTTGTTGATGATGAATACTCTCCATGTGCAACGCATCGAGATACTGAATAATAAAT
>JBJTFT010000177.1:0-10696 GCA_046093525.1 Sphingomonadales bacterium
CTATACGGCCGATGCCGCCTTGACGATCGAAGCAGGTAAGCTGTTGCCCCAAAAACTGGGCATGCAGATTCCGCTGTACGCAGGCATCAGTCATCGCAACAGTACCCCTGAGTACGATCCTTATGATCTGGATATTGACTTGCGCACCAAACTGCGCGACAGCGATCGCAGCAAGCGTGACTCCATTCGCACCGATGCGCAAGATGTCTCTACCATTAAGACATTCAATCTGACCAATGTAAAGGTGGCTCCGAAAGAGGGCAAGCAGCCCAAGCCCTGGAGTGCGAGCAATTTTGATGTAACGTATTCCTACATTCAGACGCTTGCGCATAATCCACTCATTGAATCGGACGAGTTGCGAAGAACACGTGCGGTACTGGGCTATGGGTTTGCGCCTACGGTAAAATCCATTGAACCATTCCGGAAGTTGATCCGCTCCAACTCGAGGTGGTGGGCCCTGCTACGCGATTTTAATTTTAATTACCTGCCTTCGCAACTGTCTTTCAGGGCCGATGTGTTCCGGCAATTTGGGGCCACGCGTCCCCGTAATGTGGGCGGGGGTCCCTATAAGATACCGGAGACCTACAACAAATACTTTACGTTCGATCGTTTCTATGTGTTGCAATGGAATTTGGCTCGGTCGGTATCGCTCGATTTTTCGGCGGTCAACAATGCGCGTATCGACGAGCCCTTCGGAAGGATCGACAACACTGCCAAGAAAGATTCGGTACGCTCCAATTTATTCAAGGGAGGGCGTAACACCCAATACCAGCAGGATGTGACCATCAATTACAACGTACCCACTTCAAAAATTCCATTACTGGACTGGACTTCGATGCGAGCCAGCTACAATAGTAAATACAATTGGCTGGCCTCTTCGCTCTTGGCTCGGAGTTTAGGAAATAAGATCACCAATGCGCAAACCCGTACGCTCAATGGCGAGTTGAAGTGGGAGGACCTCTATAATAAATCACTGGTCATCCGTAAGCTCAATAATGCAATGGTGGCAGGTAATGCAGGTACTCGTTCTCGAAGCAGGGCCGTAGATGCGGGTGCCGGGCAAGGACCCGACAGCAAAGGGTTGGTAAAAAGGCGCGGTGCCCGAAGACCTCCTGCCGATTTTGGAAAACCGGATGCTGCCGCGGCCGGAGCTCCTTCGAGGGATAACACCTATGTTGACGGTCGTGATACCCGAAATAACAACAAGGCCGATAACGCATTTGCCCCCGCTTCGCTACGCTTTAGGTACGATACGATCAGAAACAAGGAAGGTGAGATCGTCAAGATCAAAAAGGTCAAGATCAAGAAAGTAAAAGAGCCTGCCGAGAAAGCGACGCGTCCAGAGGCCCAGCTGAGTGCCGTGGCCCGTGCCGGTTTGCAGTTCGCGACCATGGTCAAGCGAACGGCCATTCAGTATAGCGAAGACATGGGAACCATTTTGCCTGGTTACATGGACAGCACTTCACTGCTCGGTATCAACCGACGCAGTTTTCAACCGGGCTTTGGGTATGTATTCGGCTATCAGCCCGACACCAATTGGATCAATCGTTTTGGTCAGCAAGGATTACTGTCGCGCGATTCGCTCGTGAGCGCCATGATACAGCAACGGTTTAATCAACGGCTCAACATTACGGCCCAGATCAGCCCTATCAAAGATTTTACGATCGACCTAAATTTGGACAAGACCTTCGATAAGCAATACAGTGAGTTGTATAAGGACACAACCGGATTTTCCGGCTTGGCCCGTCTTAATCCGTACGCATTGGGTAGCTTTAGCATCAGCTATATTTCTTTTCAGACCTTGTTTGCGCCTTTCGATCCCAATATCGTAAGCGGCACCTTCAAGCAATTCGAGGCGAACAGAAAAATTCTATCGACGCGACTGGCCGCACTCAATCCTTACCAGTCGGGTGGCATCGGTCCGGATGGTTATGCCAAGGGATACGGGCGCTTTGCCCAAGAGGTGGTGATCCCTTCTTTCTTGGCAGCCTATACCCAAAAAGATCCGTCTAGTATCAAGCTTTTTAGCAACAGCAATCCTGGCATGCGCGCTAACCCGTTCAAGTCCTTGATGCCATTACCCAACTGGACTATTACGTATAATGGGCTTTCTCGCTTGCCCGGACTGGATAAGGTCTTTACTAATTTCTCGTTACGACATGGGTACAAGAGTACGCTCAGTATGAACAGCTTCAATACGGCCCTGCTCTTTACCGATCCGCTGCGTGTGGGGTATCCGTCGTTCCGAGACACCCTCTCCGGTAATTTTATTCCCTATTTTCTGGTGCCCAATATCACCATTCAGGAAGCCTTTGAACCCCTGATCGAGATCGACATGACGTTTACCAATCAATTGCAAACGCGATTCGAATTCAGAAAAAGTCGTCAGTTAAGTCTTTCGCTCATCGATTACCAGCTGGCCGAAAACCGCTCTACCGAAGTGACGTTTGGCTTGAACTGGAGAAAGAAGGGTTTGCCGTTGATCAAGAATATCCCCTTTGGTAAAAATGGAACCAAGCTCGATAACGATGTAACGCTGCGAATGGATTTTAGTTTGCGCGACGATGCCACGGCCAACAGTAAGTTAGACCAGGGAACGGCCTTTGGAACAGGCGGTCAGCGAGTAATACGAATAGCGCCTGCTATAGACTATGTGCTCAACAACAAGGTAAACATGCGGTTGTACTTTGAGCAAAATCGTACGATACCGAAGATCAGCAGTGCCTTTCCGGTTACCAACACCAGGGCCGGCGTGCAGGTGCGCATTTCGCTGGCACAATAATTTATTTTCTGATCAAGTGCAGCGAATCGGCCTGCTGCAAGCAAGTAACCGTAAGCTCATTGATGCAAACATGCTCCGGAAGCGTGGCAGCATAGTAAATGACACTGGCCACGTCTTCGGCTTGCAAGGGTTTCATGCCCTCGTAGACTTTAGCGGCGGTGGCCGCATCACCTTTAAAACGTACTAACGAAAATTCAGTCTCTGCTGCACCCGGATTAACATTGGTTACTTTGATGCCATGACGCAATAGATCGATCCGCATGGCCTGGCTCAGCGCATCGACGGCAAACTTGGTGGCGCAGTAGGTGTTTCCTTTTTCATAGACCACTTTGGCAGCGGTAGAACCGATATTGATGATATGCCCTTTCTTGCGAGCGGCCATTTTTTTAGCAATGGCTTGTGCCACGTATAGAAATCCTTTGATGTTGGTGTCGATCATTTGATTCCAGTCAGACAGACTGGCTTCTTCGAAATAGTCACGACCCGCGGCCAGTCCTGCATTGTTGATGAGGATATCGACGGTCGCCCATTCGGCAGGGAGTTCGGCAATAACCTGGTTTACTTTTTCTTGATCGCTCACATCAAAGACGGCCGTATGCACTTTTATGCCGAAGCGATCTTGCAAGTCAGTGGCGGTCGAACGAAGTCTGTCTTCTCTTCGTCCGTTGATAATTAGGTGGTATCCATTCGATGCAAAAAGTTGCGCGCAGGCTAGTCCAAAGCCAGACGTGGCTCCTGTAATAAAAACGATTGAGGGCATAGGCTACAATTGAAAAGGCAAGATAAGCCTTTTACAAAGCCGGTAAAAAGAGCGCTAGCGAATAAGGGTGAGGGTTCCTTTAGAGAAGTAGGATTGATCGAGGTAATCAATGGCGCTGACCGTCCACACGAATACATGGGTGCCTTGTAGCTGACCCTTGATGCGCCCATCCCAGCCCTGACCTTCTTGCTGCGTCTCGTAGACGAGTTGACCCCAACGATTGAATATCCTGAAGTAATTTAATTTTTTGATACCGGCAAGGATCGGTTTTATAACATCATTGAGTCCGTCTGCATTGGGCGTAAACCCGGTGGGCACAAAAACCGAGGGAGCTGTTTGAAATACGCGCACCGTTACGTAAGCCGTATCGGGGCAACGCACCGAATCGCTTGCAATAAGCCGGTAGCGAATAAGCGAAGCCGGTGATCGGTATAGGGCTATCGGATTGGCAATGGTGGTCGAAGAGAGTCCGGTGGCTGGGCTCCAATTGTAATACACTCCTCCGGTGGCGTTCAACTGTAGGGGTTGCCCTACCACTCCATTGGTATCGCGGCCTGCATAGGCAAATACCTCTGGACGCACTATCACCAGTACAGTATCCATACCCGGTTTAGGACAGCCCCTGGTATCGAACACAGAAAGAATGTATCGCTGCGTGGCAGGTGGCCTGGCAATAGGATTCAACGAAAGTGGATTGCTTAAGTAGGTAGTAGGCTGCCAATTGAATGTTCTTCCGTTGCTGGTACCCCGAAGAAAAGCAGGTGTGTTAAAGCAAATGAGCGTATCTGCCGAAAGTCCCGCAATGGGGTAAGGAATGGGGGTTACCGTAATCTGCTTGGTACTGGTGCAGCTTCCGACCGTTCCGGTTACCTGATAAGTTGTGGTCGAGTTGGTCACCGCCAGTGGAGACATGAGCGCAGCATTGTTCAATGGTCCGGCCGGTGTCCAGCTGTGTTGCAATCCATTTGAGTTGATGCGTAGCTGAATGGTATCTCCCTGACAAATGGTCGTGTCGGACATAGGAATGATCAGTACACCCGGAGTGACCCTGACCCGTACGGAGTCTCTGTTCACGCATCCATTGTTCTCCAGATTCACATAGTACCAGGTGGTACTCATGGGTGCCACGCGTGGTGTTGGGGTATTAGGATTGATAATGTTTGTGAGCGGAGTCCAGCTAAAATTTCCGGCACCGGCCGCTTGCAGAGGAAGCGTATCATATTGACAGATCAAGGTGTCGCGAAATCCAAGATTGATCAGGGGTTTGTCTAGTACATTCAACGCTTGTGTAATGGTATCGGTACAACCTTTAGAGGTGCTGACGATCATGGTTACATTCACATTGCCGGGGGCGCTATAGGTCCAGACGGGTGTACGAATGCGCGATGTATCGGCCAACGTGGCATTATCTCCAAAATTCCATCGCCAGCTGTCGACAACGCCGTGATTGGCGCGGGTAGTATCGGCAAACTGAAAAGGAGTTAGCACACAAACACCACTGATGGTAAAGCCCGGAAAAAATCCCGGCCATACCTTAACTACGGTAGTGGTGCTATCCGAGCAAACACCCAGCAGAGTAACACGTAATTTAACCGTATAGTCGCCCGGAGCCGAAAAGGTGTGACTGGTAATGGCTTGTGTAGAGGTGTTGTTGGCCCCACTGCCCGGATCGCCAAAATTCCATAGGTATTCCGCGTCAGGAGGATTTCCAGCCGCATCATTGCTAAAGCTAACATTCAGGCTCTCGCAAAAGGCAGGACGGGGATTCAATTGGGCCCGTAACGGATTACAGTCATCGACGGAAATATGCAATTCTTTTCGCGTGGTGGCTATTAATACACCATTTCTATATTCATTGACACAAACACAGAGTACATATTGCCCGATCAAATCGGGTGCGATACCGCTGATCATTCCTGTAACAGGATTGATGCTGACGGCGGTACCTAACGGTTGCAATCCGTTATAGGGGGGTGAGTAGGGCACTTCCGCATAGGGCGGATTGGCCGCGGGGTTGGGGCTGGGATTTTGTTGATCGCCTCCCAGATAAGCGCCACAAAATTGATAGCTTAACGAGTCGCCGTCTGGATCGGAGGCAGCGAACGAAGATTGAAAATAACTTCCCCGACAAACAACGGCCGTATCGTTGACCAAGAAACGGGGGCTGCTGTTGAGCTGTGCATTTTGGCCGGTTCCGCTTCCCGGAATACGTATGGTAAAGGTATTACCCACAGCGGAGCTGTTGCTTAGGTTATTGATACCGGCTATCCGGCAGCAACGCTGGTACGAAACAATATATCCTTCGGGAATGGCTGGCAGTTCAACCGAGGGTAGATCGTAGATAACGATCAGATAGTAACAACCTACTTCGTTACCGGTAATGCAAGGCTCATCATATACCTTACTTAAGGTATATTGGGTAGAGATGGGCACGCTAATATTTGTTACTTGCTGGTTGGAGGCGCCATTAAAAAAAGTAAAGCTGATGGGATTGGAAAGTTGACCGCTGTTGGGATTACAGATCATATAGACCGTGAGCGTTACCCGGTAGCGAAGATTGGTGCCACTGCCCGGGCCCAGGTATTGATAGGTAAAGAATCCTCCTTTGATGTGTGCAGCCGACAAGGCACCACACACCGACAGCAACAGAAGCAGCGCTACTAAATTTTTTTTCATCACTTTCCTCATCCAACCAGACTAGCCAGATACACGGTCAGGATCTGGTTGGTTTTTTCGGGTTCTTCGAGCATTCCCATATGACCGGAATGCTGCAGCTGATAAAAATACCCCTTTTTTGCAAGCGTTTTTTGCGCTAGCAAGTCCTGGGTCGGTATCAGCGCATCGGCTTCTCCCGATACGAATAGAACGGGTTTTTCAACATGTTTCAATACCGCGCATCGATCGGGCCGGATCATCATCGCGCTATAATAACTAACGATAGAGGACTCCGAAAAGTTGTATGCGTCTTTAATTTGTTTTTCAATTAGCCAGGGCCGCTCCAAAAGCGTAGCAGGGGCAAATAATCCGGGTATGGCCACCGACAAAAAGGCACGGGCTCCGTTTGTACGGACAAATTCGATCGCTTTTTTTCGAGTCTCCACTTTGGCGGCGCTATCGGCGTAGGCGGTAGAGTGAAAGAGCCCCAGCCCTTGGAGTCTATCGGCATACAGTTCTGCATAGGCCAGCGCAATATATCCACCCATACTATGTCCAATCAACGTATGGGGAGTTGTTGTAATGGAGCCTATCAGTGCGGCTATTGCTTCGGCCAACCCCTCTAGACTCATATCGGGAATTGCATCCGAGATGCCGGAGCCGGGCAGATCGGGTACTAATACCTGGTAATGACCAGAGAGGTGTTTGATCTGCTCATCCCATACTGCACCAGTTTCGCCAAAACCATGCAGCAGTACAACCAGCGGCCCGTTGCCGGCCATTCGGTATCCTATCCTTTTATCCTTTAAAGCAAAGTACTGGAACCGATCCATCAGTTAATTCTTTCGTTTGCGACGCAACAGAGGAAAGACCGAAAATAATCCTCCTACTATCAGTATCGTTTTTGAGACCCAGTCTCCCCACCGAACGTAGAGGGTAGTGGAGGCTGTTAACAACGGGATGGACTTTCGAAGGGTGGCGGTCTGGTCATAGTCGCGCTGCTCGATAATTTGTCCGGCCGGGTCAATAAAAGCGCTGATGCCCGTGTTGGCACTGCGGGCTACCCAGGTGCCTGTTTCAATGGCCCGCAGCCTGGCATATTGCAAGTGCTGCCGGTGACCAGGGGTTTTTTTCCACCATCCGTCATTGGTCACGATCACGATCAGGTTGGCCCCTTGTTTTACATAACGGCGCATGAAATCTCCATAGATACTTTCGTAACAAATGGCCGGAGCTATCAGAAAACTAGTTGAGGTTGGTAACACGGTTCGGTGATCTTGTTTGGCATAGCCAGCCGTAACACCTCCGAATTTTTCGAACCAGCTATCCATGAAACGCAGAAACCAGGGCAGTGTTTCAACGCCGGGCACGAGCATGGATTTATGATAGAATTGTGTTGTTCGTTGATGAGAGAGAAGGACGGCGCCATTATACGCTTCGAATTCCTGTTGTGCGCCGACCGAAGGTTTGCTAAAGCGAGTTGGGGTATCGACCCACCGGTAACTCTCGATGCCGGTAAATAGCATTAGCGAAGGATGTTGGGCAGTGAGTTTTGTTACAGGGGCCAGCTCTTGATTTTCGCTAAGCGAATTTTCGTTGTAGCCGTAGGGACTGTACAGGGCGGTCTCGGGCCAAATGAGTAGCCGAGAACTATCAGTGAGGGAAGCCTTGCTAAGTGCGATCAATCTTTCAATTTGTATGGCCGAAGTGCCCGCTGCGATTTTTTGGTAGGGATCAATGTTTGGTTGCACAATTACGACCTCTTGACGGTTGGCGGTCGTTCGCGGCTGTGGGCGCAATCGTTGGGTGGATAGCAAGATGGGGGCCACAACCAGTATGGTAGCCAACCCGATCCATTTAATTGAGTTCGCGGTGTAAGACTTTGGCAATACGGTATAGTCATTGCGCATTACATGATGAAAAAGTAACAAGTTGATGAGTAGTATCCATCCGGTTCCTCCTGCCGTGCCGGTAAAGGAGTACCAATAAACCCATTCCGGATGAACGGCGAATACATTACCCAGGGTAAGCCAAGGCCAACTGAGCCCCCAGTCTTGCAGGTGCAAGTATTCAAATCCCATCCACACCGTAACTAATAATAGGTACCCCCCGCGTCTTGACCCGTTTTTTTTAGTCAGCCAATAGAGGGTCCAGGGAATGCACATCAGCAGGCTATTCGCTAACCATGCGGCTACCGCACCGGCTGCTGTGGCGTGCCAGATCCACCAGGTGGTGCCCACGTTCCAGACGAGCATGGCGCTATAGCAACTCGTAAAAAAAAGGCGAAGGCTCGTTGTTTTTTCACGAGCGACCAGCAATGGAACGAGCGCGATAAAAACCAACGGCGTCAGCAACGAGGTAGGCCAGGCAGCCCATAACAAGGCGCCGCTGAGCAGCCCCAACAGAATAGGGTGGTAATATTTTGTGGTTTGCACAAACAAGGTCTTACTTGCGACTATAGTTTGGCGCTTCTTTTGTTATATCAATATCGTGTGCATGGCTTTCGCTCATGCCGGCATTGGTGATCTTCACAAATTTTGCTTTTTGCAGATCGGCTATGGTGCGGGCACCGCAGTAGCCCATACCGGCCCGCAGACCGCCCGTGTATTGGTAGACTACTTCTTTCAATAGTCCTTTGTAGGCAACCCTACCTTCGATGCCTTCGGGAACATATTTTTTTACATCGGGCTCGCCGTCTTGAAAATAACGATCGCTACTACCGGTTGCCATGGCACCCAGCGATCCCATGCCGCGATAGGTCTTAAATTTTCTGCCTTCGTAAATGATGGTCTCCCCGGGGCTCTCTTCTGTGCCGGCAAATACGCTTCCCATCATTACACAATTGGCACCGGCGGCTAGCGCTTTGACCATGTCTCCTGTGTATCGAATTCCTCCATCGGCGATCACGGGAATATTTTTTTTCTGCAGAGCCTGTGCGGCCTCCATGACCGCTGTTAGTTGTGGTACACCGGTACCGGCCACAATTCGTGTCGTACAGATAGAGCCAGGCCCGATCCCTACTTTAATGGCATCGGCGCCGGCTTCGGCCAGTGCCAAGGCTCCTGCCGCAGTGCCCACATTACCGGCGATGATATTGAGATTTTTGATATTCTTTTTTACTTGCTTGACCGCATCGATCACCCCTTTGCTATGACCATGTGCACTGTCCATGGCGATTATATCGACACCCACGGCGGTGAGAGCAGCTACTCTGTCTAACAGGTCTTTGGTAATGCCAACACCGGCGCCGACCAACAGTCTTCCATAGGCGTCTTTTACCGCATTGGGATTACTCTTAAGTTTTAGGATATCGCTGTAGGTGAACAGACCGGTCAATCGACCTTGTTTATCGATAATGGGAAGCTTCTCTACTTTGGTCTTCTTGAAAAGTTGTTCCGCTTTTTTTAAGTCGGTGCCTTCTGGGGCGGTGTAGAGGTCTTTGCTGGTCATTACCTCACTCACTTTTTTCGATAAGTTATGTTCGAAGCGGAGATCTCGGTTCGTTAAGATGCCGACTAGTTTTCTTTTAGTGTCTACAATAGGAATACCTCCGATCTTATTTTCTTGCATCAGTCGAAGGGCATCGGCAATGGTAGCGGTGGCCAGTAAGGTAACAGGATCGATGATCATCCCACTTTCGCTGCGCTTTACTTTTCTGACCTGATCGGCCTGCTTATCGATAGACATGTTCTTATGAAGAATGCCCAACCCGCCTTCTCGTGCCAGGGCAATGGCCAGCGAAGCCTCGGTAACGGTATCCATTGCCGCAGACAATAGCGGAATGTTGAGGGTGATGTTCTTGGTCAGTTTGCTGCGGGTATCCACGTCGCGGGGCAGCACTTCGCTGTAGCCGGGCATCAGCAATACG
Source organism: Sphingomonadales bacterium (assembly GCA_046093525.1). GTDB lineage: Bacteria > Bacteroidota > Bacteroidia > Chitinophagales > Chitinophagaceae > JJ008. Next base: position 10,066 of record JBJTFT010000177.1, read on the forward strand.
TCATCGAAGGTCAATCCTTCGCCGAAAAAACGGTCCAATAAAGCAGGGGGGATTTTTTTTGTCGCCATGTGCAAAGATAGTTCAGGCAAGGGTTTTTGCAAAATACCTCCACTAGGCATTGAAAATCAACCATTCGCTGGCGAGCGATCCGAATTAACCGTTGATAGAGTTTATCTGATCAGGGTAATGGTGCCTTTTCTAAATACGGGTTGACCGGTATCTCGGTGTGTGTAGCTAAGTTTCCAAACGTAGACACCCGAAGGTTGTACCTGCCCGTTGATCTTTCCATCCCAACGGTCCATCCAATTATTGGTCTGATACACCAGCTGTCCCCAGCGGTTGAATACGGCGAACGAATAGTTCGTGGCCTTGAGTGCATTGTGCGGACTAAAAAAGTCGTTGAGTCCGTCATTGTTGGGCGTAAATGCATTGGGCACTTCGATGAGGCAATGATCCAGCACGCGCACGATCTTGTCGACGCTGTCGCTGCAAGCCATCTGCAGGTTAGTGGCCTTGAGACGAATGCGATAATAGCTCTCTCGATTGTTGAATGGAAATTGAAAGGCAGGCGGATCTTTCAGCGAAGAAGAGGCCAGGGCATCGAATTGCCAGCGCCATTGATCGACCTGGC
>JBJTFT010000178.1:0-6526 GCA_046093525.1 Sphingomonadales bacterium
TAGTTGTAATTACGATTAACAGAACAAAGATATAAAATAATTTATAGTACTATGCATAACAAAGTACCTTTTTTTATTAAATTTTTAATGCCTTATTTTAAAAGCTTAACTAACGAATTCCTAAAATGCCATATTTTTTACCGAATTTTGCCCAATATGAGTCGAATTTTATCAGTTTTAACCGCATTTGCCCTTGTTTTGACCATTTTTGGATGTGCCGATAAATACCAGTCCTACCGGTCTCAGTACCCCTTTAAGAGCCCCAACGGCCAGCCAGACTATGCCAATTTGGACTACTGGGCGGCTCATCCCGATAAAAAAGACCCCTCCGACAGCATTCCGCGACCACTTAGAGCAGAGACCAGAGACACCTTAGCTGATGTTTTCTTTTTGCATCCCACCACCTTTACCGACAAAAAAGAGGCGGCCCGCCCTAATGCTGCCATCGATGACTATTATATAAATGCCAAGACAGATTACTCGACCATCTTGTTTCAGGCCAGCGCCTTTAATCAACAAAGCCGGGTGTTTAGTCCGCGCTATCGCCAGGCCCATATTGGAAATTTCTATGGGGCCGACTCGGCGCTTGCTGTGCATGCCTTGCAACTGGCGTACACTGATGTGCGCAACGCCTTCCGTTATTATTTGCAACACAACAATAACGGACGTCCCATTATCATCGCCTCGCATAGCCAGGGCGCATTGATGGCTATTGAACTACTGAAAGAATTTTTCGACAACAAACCACTGCAACAACAACTGGTGGTTGCTTATGTAGTAGGCTGGCCCCTCGAAAAAAACAGCTTTGCATCGCTGCGCGCCTGCACGGAACCAACACAAACAAATTGTATATGCAGTTGGCGCACCTTTAAGATGGGCTATGAGGCGCCTTGGGTTAAAAAAGAAAAAGAACGCTCAGCCTCACTGATCGTAACCAATCCACTCAGTTGGACGACAGATACAAACTTTGTATCGAGACAATCTAATAAAGGGTCTGTATTAACGCGCTTTAACAAGGTCTACAAGAGTACGGCTGATGCCCAAATTCAAAACGGCGTGCTGTATTCATATCGTCCTCACTTTCCGGGCAGCTTTCTATATCGAACCGACAACTACCATATAGGAGATATCAATCTATATTACCTCAACATCCGAGAAAATCTGCGCGAACGCCTCTCAAGTTTTTTGCGCACGCCCGGCAACAATCAGCCGATTCGCTGACCTTCGTCATGTGTTAACGATATAACTGCTTTTATCTTAAAAAGAAAGAGCAGCCCATGAGAACGATCGTTGTTCCTACCGACTTTTCTGCCATTGCTACCAACGCATTACATTATGCGATCGAAATGGCCAACTCCGTTAAGGCGCATTTACTATTGCTACATGTATATCAAGTACCAGTCAGCTATACAGATGCTCCTATTGTACTAGTATCGGTAGATGAACTTCGAAATGCGGCCGAAAAAAGAATGGAGCAGCTAAAAGATTTGACAAGAAAGATTTTACTCCCCGACCAAAAGATTTATACAGAAACCCGGTTGGGAAATGTAACGGATGAACTCGAGGCGATCTGCGAAAAGATCAGACCCTTTGCCGTGGTGATGGGTACTAAGGGAACGTCGGGGTTTGAAAGGGTAGTGTTTGGAAGCAATACCTTAAGTGCCATTCGACATCTGCATGTGCCTGTCATCTGTGTGCCTCCCGGAAAGACATTCGGTAAAGGCATTAAAAAAATTGGATTTGCCTGCGACTGCAAAGAAGTAGTGGCCACTACTCCCACAAGAATCATCCGCGACCTGGTTAGAAACTTTGAAGCTGAGCTGCATGTGCTCAATGTTAATACCGACGGTGTTGATCTAGACGAGAAGCCGGAACAAACTGTTCTGCTAGAAACGCTACTCAGCGATCTGCGCCCCATCTATCATTTTCTGGAACACACGGATATAGAAGATGCCATCAATGCGTTTGCCGAAAAAAATAATCTCGATCTAATTATCAGCATCCCAAAACAGCACAAACTGATCGATAAGCTCTTTAGAAAAAGTTCTACACGGCAATTGGTGTATCAAAGTCATGTACCCGTTATGTGTATTCACGAAGAGTAAGTAGCATAAAGCCGTCGAGCATCATACTAGCTGATAATGAAAAATGGAACGAAGCAGAAACTGGCGGTTGCTTAGTGGCTAGAACTCAGCACTACCCGGTGTACGAGGAAAGGCGATCACATCGCGTATATTGCTCATGCCGGTCACAAACTGAACCATGCGCTCAAAGCCCAGTCCGAACCCGGCATGCGGTACCGTACCAAAGCGACGGGTATCGAGATACCACCACAGTTCCTCTTCGCCAATACCCATGGCAGCCATCTTCTGTTGTAAATTTTCTAAACGTTCTTCGCGTTGTGACCCGCCCACAATTTCTCCAATGCCCGGAGCGAGAATATCCATAGCAGCCACGGTTTTACCGTCGTCATTCTGCCGCATATAAAAGGCCTTGATAGCGGCGGGATAATTATAGAGAATGACCGGCTTTTTAAAGTGCTTTTCTACCAGATAGCGCTCGTGCTCACTTTGCAGGTCCATGCCCCATCCGGTGATCTCGTATTGAAACTTCTTTTTCTTATTGTAATTGCTCTCGCGCAAAATGTCGATGGCTTCGGTATACGTGAGGCGCTCGAACTTATTCTCTGTTACAAAACGAAGCTTATCGAGTAATCCCATTTCGCTGCGCTTATCTTGTGGCAGTTGCTTTTCTTCATCGGCCAATCGTTGGTCCAAAAACTGCAGATCCTCGGCGCAGCGCTCCATGGCATAGCGAATAATATAGCCAATGAACTCCTCGGCCAGATTCATATTATCTTCGAGGTCGTAGAAGGCCATCTCGGGTTCGATCATCCAAAACTCAGCCAAATGACGAGCGGTATTACTGTTTTCGGCACGAAACGTGGGGCCAAAGGTGTAGATTTCGCCAAAGGCGGTCGCTCCCAACTCTCCTTCGAGCTGACCACTTACCGTTAAGTGTGTGGAGCGGCCAAAAAAATCTTCTTTGTAATCGATTTGGCCCTCTTCGGTGCGCGGCGCTTTCCCGTCTAATGGAAGAGTGGTTACCCTAAACATTTCCCCTGCACCCTCAGCATCGCTAGCGGTAATGATCGGGGTGTGTAGATATAAAAACCCCTTTTGATGAAAGAACTGATGCACGGCAAACGATAAGGCGTGCCGAACACGGAATACGGCGGCAAATGTGTTGGTGCGAAAACGTAAGTGTGCTTTTTCGCGCAAGAACTCAAGACTGTGTTTTTTGGGTTGAAGCGGATATTTTTCTGCATCGGAATCACCTAAAATATCTACGGTCGCGGCCTGCAGGTCTAATTTTTGGCCCTTTCCCAACGAGGCCACCACTTTTCCTGTTACGCGAAGAGAGGCCGATGTAGTGATACGCGATAATAAACTATCCGGAAACTGCCCCAAGGCCAGCACTACCTGTAAATGCTGATTGGTGCTTCCATCATTGAGGGCTACAAACTGGTTGTTACGAAAGGTGCGCACCCAACCCATTACCGTCACTTCCTGACCGGCGGGTTCTTGCTGTAAGAGTTCCTTAATTTTGATTCTGTTATTGAACATGAAGGGGTAATTACGATAGCAAAGGTAAGCGCTGAGCCCCGTGGAGCTGACAACGGACAATCGAAAAAATTTTCGGAATTCATCAATTTATAGTAGTATTGCATACGAAAGAGGCTCATGCGGGCCGGATTCTTATCACATTTCTTTCGTTTGCCGCCTCTTTAATCTGGTTAACACTCAAATTTCAATTTTCAAGTCGGGTCGATTTTAGCTGAACCCCTGATCAATTTTCATTCATGTACGATATATTACAACTGAACGACATGCTCGTTCCCGAGTTGCTCGATATTGCTGAGCGGCTCAAGATTCCCCAAGCCAAGCGACTTAGCAAGCAAGATCTTATTTATAAGATACTTGACAGCCAGGCCATTGCAGGGGCCAAACAAGCCAAGGGCGCGGAACCCGACCACAAACACAAACGTATTGTAAAAACCAGCACCGGCATTGCCAGCGAAGAAGCCATCGTAGAAAGCGGTGATACTCGTCCTTCATCTCCCAAACAATTATCCATGACAGCAAAAAACGAAGACAACAAACCCAAGAAAAGAGGAAGACCTAAAAAAGAAGAAAAACCCGAAGCCCCTGCGGCTGCGGAGATGTCTTCGCAAGAGCCAGTAAACACGCCCAGCAAGACCGATCTGTTAGCGCAGACCATTTTGCAAAATACCCCCGAACCGGGTGCCGGTATCGATCCGCAGGGTGGGCCCGCTCGTTTTGTACCCCAAAAGAAAGAGCCCGCCTTTACCGTAGAATTCGATGGCATGATTCCTGCAGAAGGGGTTTTGGAGATGATGCCAGACGGATATGGTTTTTTGCGTTCTTCCGATTACAACTACTTGTCTTCGCCCGATGACGTATATGTTTCGCCCTCGCAGATCAAGTTGTTTGGACTCAAAAGCGGCGATACCGTTTGCGGTGCCGTGCGTCCTCCCAAAGAAGGAGAAAAATATTTTGCGCTACTCAAGGTAGATCTGCTCAACGGTAAAAGCCCCGACGAAGTTCGCGACCGCGTCCCCTTCGATTATTTGACTCCCTTGTTTCCGTTCGAGAAATTAAACCTATTTACTACTCCTTCGGAATATTCCACGCGTATCATGGACCTGTTTACACCGATTGGTAAGGGCCAGCGCGGATTGATCGTGGCACAACCCAAAACGGGTAAGACCATGTTGTTAAAGTCGGTGGCCAATGCCATTGCTGCCAATCACCCCGAATGTTATTTAATGATCGTGCTGGTCGATGAAAGACCAGAGGAGGTAACCGATATGGAACGAAGCGTAAAGGCCGAGGTGATCGCTTCTACCTTCGATGAGCCCGCCGAAAAACACGTAAAGGTTTCTACCATGGCGCTGAATAAAGCGAAGCGACTAGTGGAGTGCGGACACGATGTCGTGATCTTACTCGATTCCATTACGCGCTTGGCGCGCGCCCACAATACCGTGGCACCGGCTTCGGGTAAAGTATTATCGGGTGGGGTAGAGGCCAATGCCATGCAAAAGCCCAAGCAATTCTTTGGTGCCGCTCGTAAAATAGAGAATGGTGGATCGCTCACTATTATTGCCACAGCGCTGGTAGATACCGGTAGTAAAATGGACGAGGTGATCTTCGAAGAATTCAAAGGAACCGGCAATATGGAATTGCAACTCGATCGCAAACTCTCTAACAAACGTATCTACCCGGCTGTAGACTTGAATGCTTCTTCTACCCGTCGCGACGACCTGTTATTGGACGCCGCTGCTTTGCAACGGATGAATTTGCTTCGTGTGTATTTGGCCGATATGAATACCGAAGAAGCCATGCGCGAGTTGCAAAATCGCATGAAGGGAACCAAGAGTAATGAGGAATTCTTAGCATCCATGAACCGATAATTGCAGAGAGGACTTAGGTCCTCTTTTTTTTATGCCCGTTCAGCGCATCGATATTGAACAGTTTCTTTCATTAGCCACTTCTCACCCTATACTGGATGTGCGAAGCCCGGGCGAGTTCAAGCATGCGCATATACCCGGCGCCCTCTCTTTTCCACTATTTACCGACGAAGAGCGAAAGATCGTCGGCACCACGTATAAACAAAAAAGCAGAGAAGAGGCTATTAAGATCGGATTAGATTTTTTTGGTCCTACTATGAAAGACAAGGTGGTCGCCGCCGAAACGATCGCGGCCTCTTTTTATAAAACCGATAATGCCCGTAATACAACCCTACTCATTCATTGCTGGCGCGGTGGGATGCGCAGTGCAGCCATTGCCTGGTTGCTCGATCTCTATGGATTTACTGTCTACACACTCGCGGGAGGATATAAACGCTATCGCAATTGGGTATTAGAAGAGTTGAGTAAACCCCATTCATTACGAGTCATAGGAGGATACACCGGATCAGGGAAAACAGAACTATTGCAAGCGCTCGCTACTGCGGGGCAACCGGTGATCGATCTTGAACAGCTTGCTTCGCATAAAGGATCTGCCTTTGGAAGCATTGGCCAACCCGCACAACCCGGACAAGAACAGTTCGAAAATAAGTTGGCTGGCGCGTTGCGTTCACTGTGTACAAGCTTTTCGGTTACCAATGGTAAGTCCTCTTCATTAGGCAGTATAGATCGCGTTGCTCCACCCATTTGGATCGAAGACGAGTCGCAACGAATTGGCGCCGTTAACCTGCCGGGATTTTTTTGGACTACGCTGCGCCAGGCACCGGTTTATTTTTTGGAGATTCCCTTTGAAGAACGACTGAATCATATCGTGGCTGAGTATGGGGCGCTAGATAAAACGGCGTTGATCGATGCCACCACCCGAATCACTAAAAAATTAGGTTACTTACATGCGCAACAGGTAACCGATCTGATCTCCGAGAACAATATCAAAGCCGCCTTCGACATTTTATTGCGTTACTACGATAAGCTATACGC
>JBJTFT010000179.1:0-8517 GCA_046093525.1 Sphingomonadales bacterium
CTACATAAAGAGGCTGATTGCTCAATGAAAGCGAGTTGAATCCGCGAAGTACAACAGACGAAGAGGCTCCGGCAACACCCGATGTTTGGTCTAGTGTTAAACCAGCCACACGACCGGCCAAACTGTTCAGAAAGTTTTCGCGTTGGGTTTCTTGCACTTCTGCTCCGGAAACTTTTTGTACGGAGTAGCCCAGCTCTCTGGGATTTCTTTTAATATCCATGGCTGTTACAACCACCTCTCCCAGCGTATTATCGGCTGTCTTAAGGGATATGCCTAAAGCATCGCCACTTCCGACCTTGATATCGGTTGTTTCGTAGCCGACACTCGAGATCTGTAAGATCTCGCCGCTGTTTACTTTGATGGAGAATTTACCGTTGGCATCTGTCTGGGTAATCCGACGAGTGCCTTTGACACGGATCGTGACACCCGCTAGGGCGGATTTACTCTCATCGGCAACGACGGTACCAGTTACTGTTCTTTCCTGCGCAAGAAGATCGACAGGAAGTACGAACAGAAAAAGAGTGCACGCCAACAAGACTTGGAGAAGGGTTCTCATAGCTGTTTGTTTGGTTATAGGTGGTACAAATATAAAAAATTATAACACCTGAATACCTTTTGCTGCAAAAGGCTGCAGCTGGGGCGAATCAGGAGGTAATTCGGTGATTAAGATATCAATTTTATCGGTTTCACAAACTTTAATGGGCTGAATAGTATTCACTTTTTCTGCAATACTGAGGCAAACCACCTTCCGGGAGGCCTCGATCATGGCCTTTTTTAGCTGAACGACCTCCCAGTCATTGTCTGTAATACCCTGTTCGGGGTCTATGGCATTGGTCCCTAAAAAGCAGATGTCGGGCTTGATCTGTTTGATCTTGGCAATGGCTTCTGAGCCTACCGTGATCTTGGAATTCTTAGAGATCTTGTCCCCGACCAAGATCACCTCTAAATGGGGATGATGCATGTATTCCAATATGGCAGGGATACTGCCTGATATAAAGGTAGCTCTCAATTGCGAGGGGAGCATCCGGGCCATTTCTACAATGGTAGTGCCCCCGCTGGTCAACACGAACATACCATTTTCAACCAGTGAGATAGCTTTTTGCGCAATGATCTTTTTCTTTTGCTGGGAGTAGACGGCGGCAGGTGGTAAAGCCACCTCATGAAACGATGAGGAGAGGGCTCCTCCATGCACTTTGATCACTTTTCCTTCATCGGCCAACTCTTGCAGATCACGGCGTATGGTATCTTCCGACACGTTGATCTCAGCACACAAAAGAGAAGATAAGACCTTGTTATGAAGGTTTACCTTTTGCAAAATGTAGGCCTGCCTCTCTTTCTTGAGCATTCGTTAGTTTCTGGTCTAAAAATAGGCAGAAACCCGCAATAAAGCGCAAAAAACCGAACAAAAAAGAGCAAATCCCTTCAAAAAGATACTCACTCTATAAGCTCAGCCTTAGACTTTGGACGCCTGTTCTCCAGCCACCGAAAGTTGGGTAGTCTCATTTGCAAGGGGTCTTTTTGTCCAATGGGCCAGATGGTGCCCGACACGTCGTTGCGAAGTACGATCTTATCCAATTCCTTTTTGAGCAGATAAATATCGATGATGTCGCTTTTTGATTCATTGATACCGGTATAGGCACTGTCCTCGTCTTGCACGTAGTAGATGGTCTTGGCTTCTCCAAACGCGCGTACGGAGTCTAATTCACCTTTAGAAAAGAAGCCATCCATTCTAATAGAGGCAATCTGGTTGTAAAGCCCTGGCTCTTGCTGTTGCACCAGCATGCTATTCTCGAAAACTTTTAGTCGATCGGGTTTTTTGTTCTTGGTAAATAGTAACACGGTATCGCCTGTTATTTGACTTCCGGTAGACCAGATCACCGGCTCGGTGTAGAGTCGATAAGTCGAATCTTTGTAGGAGTAAAAAAGACTATCGCAGACCGCTTGCAGGGAATCCGAGAAGATGCGCACATGATGAAATGCCTCGAGGTAACGATCGCTACTGTCCTTGCCCGTCAAAAGGCTATCTGCCTTACTCCTTTTAATTGTATCTCTGCCAGGTTCTGTTTGCTTTCCGGAGTAGATCGTATCGGCCGTTACATAGATCGAGTCTTTTTCTTGCTCAATGATCAGCAGGGGGTTTTTAGTGGCCAAAAAGCGCTCTTTCTTATTATCCCTGAAAACCTCGCCCGCCAGTAAGGTAGTGCCCTGTGCTGTGTCTACAATAATTACATTGCCTGCCGCTTGTGAGGTGCCCGAGCTATCATCAAAGGCCACGCGGTCGCCGATGATGGTAGTTGCTCCATCTTTAATAACTGGTCGCTTTCCAAATTCAGCCTTTCCGGTAGCCGTGGAGTAAAAACCGTCTGTGGTTCGTATGCTTCTGCCGGTGCTGTCCACAATGAGCGTCTTTGCAATAAAACGATTGGTTTGCGTAGCGGTGTTGTACAGTAGCGAGTCTGTGCTGATCTCGTAGGCGGGATCCTTAAGATATACCTCGTTTTTAAAATACACTTCTTTTAAGGAGGCATAATAATAGCCCTCTTTGCTGGTCAGCGTAGTTTTTTTATTGATGAGCTTTCCTCCCTTTTTGTAGATGCCTATGTCGGTATTGAGGTCGTATTCCAGATCGGGGGTAGTAAGCTGCGCCTTGCCATCGGATAGCCGAACCCCTCCATCCAGGTAGGCCAATTTCTTATCGATCAAATAACGCAAGTGACGCGAAAAAACATGAATGCTGTCATTATCCTTGATCTGAACATTGCCCCAGGCCTCGAATAACTGACCCTTGTTGTTAAGTACGCAGCTGTCGCAAAAGAACAAGGTCTTATCTTGTTTCAGTTGTACCCGACCTGCGAGTATCTGTAAGGTGGTACTATCGTCCGTTTTGAGCAGGGTAAGTCTGTCGGCTCCCAAAATTTGTACGCGTGACGTATCGTTGGAAGGGTCTATCGCAGTGGCGGCGGTGTTTACGGGAGACTGGGCCCGCACCAGCGAGGAGAAGCAAAGTAGCAGCAAATAGCTGCCAAGGCGCAGCGATGCCCTAGTTTTTTTCATGGATAGAATCAGGGGTCGACTTCTTTTTCGAAGGGGCCGTGAGCGGACCGGATTTATCTTTTTTGCCGAATACGGATACTTGCACATACCGCTTCGGGTGGGTACGCAGATCATCCATGAGAATCTCGGCGCTCAACACGGTTTGCTCAAGTTGTTCGTAGAGGCCGCGATCTTGCACCAGCGCTCCAAGTGTACCTTCTCCGTTGTTGATGGCCTGCAGGGTGTTTTTTAGCAACCCGATCAGCTGTTGCAGCGAATCGACCGTAGCCTTTAGTGGCATTTCCGCCAATTGCTCACTGAGCTTTCTGGAGTTTTGGAGGGTGCTACGGATATCCTGATTACTTTGGTTAAGGCCGGTTGTAAAATTTTCGGCATTGCGCAAGGTGCGTGCCAGCGATCCGCTTTCGCTGTCGAGTAAGGTATTTAAACTGGCGCTGGCCGTATTCAGGTTGGCCATGGTCTGTTTTAGATTATTTCGATTATCGGCATCGAGTAATTGGTTAACGCTGCTCAATGTCTTTTTAAGCGAGTCCAGAATATTCCTTACACTACTGATGGTGGGATCAAGTTGTGCTTTTACATCTCCCAATATGCCCGTTTCGAGTCGGGTAGCAATAGTGTCTTCATCTTGAAGCAGGTCAGTGCTATTCCCTCTTTCGATGACGATGTAAGAGGAACCTACCAAACTCGAAGAAATGTAAGCCACTGAATTTTTGGGTATATTAATCTCGCGCGTTAGTTGTATGGTAACCACAATGGCGCTTACATCTTTGTCCTTTTCTCTTTTTTCATACACGGTGCCGACGGGTAGACCGTTGATCTTTACCTCGTTCGATTTTTCGAGGCTGCCCAGGTCGGTAAACACCGCATATATTTTTTTGGAATGGCTAAACACGTCTCTTCCTTTCAGGTAATTGAAGCCGATAAATAATAAGGCCAGTGCCAGTGCGGTAAGCGCGCCTACTTTTGTTTCGTTGCTGATCTTCATGGATGGCGATTTTTTTCTGCGGCCTCTATTTGTTGCAAGAAAGATAAATTACTGCCATAGCTCTGCGCAGGGGGTTCTTGCCCCGTAGCATTTTGACGTTGCTCTAGCCAGGCAATATAGTTCTTGAGGGCTCTGACGATGCAGGCCGATAATTCTTCTTGTCCTTCGGCGCTGTTGAGATATTGCTCTTCGTCGGGGTTTGAGATAAAGCCCGTCTCTACCAATACGCTGGGCATGGCCGTGGCTTGCAATACCCAAATTCCGATACCCCGTTGCCTGACGTCCCGATCGACACGTCCTACTTTTACGAATTCATCCTGTATGAACCCGGCGAGCGTGGCGCTGCGTTTAAAGTATTGTTTGGTCTTGAGCAGCGAAATAGCTATGAACTCCGGTGAGTTGACGTCTATGTTACCATAATTTTTTTCGAAGTTCTCTTCGCGCAGCATAGGAGCGTTCTCTATGATGGCGAGCTCTTTGTCTTCGCTGCGATGAGCCCCCCAGATATAGGTTTCGGTACCCTTGGCTTCGCTTGGCAAATTGGTATACTTGTATTGCGGAACGCGCTTGGTCCTTTTCTTTCTGCTGGCGCCCTTTCCAGTGTAGTAGGTGACCGTCTTGTATCCGATCAACTCGGCCTTTCTCCGGCCTCTGGCGGCATTCACATGAATGCAGAGGTAAAGATCGCCTTTGTTCTCGTTGGCGAATTTTGCGCGGTCGTGCAACTCCGGATAGGTATCTGTCTCGCGCGTATAGAGAATGTTGAGGTCAGGAAATTCGTTTTTGATCATAGCCCCTAATTTCATAGATACGGCCAAGCAGATCTCTTTCTCGGTCGAGTATTGTCCTTTGGCACCGGCGTCGGATCCCCCATGGCCTGGGTCGATCACCACGGTATTGATCACTTTCTTTTTTTTATCGCCGGGTGTCACTCGAACGAACGAAGAGATGCTGATGCAACCAGCGGCCAGTATAAAGAGTGGTAGAAGTCTGTTGGTCATAAGGGTAGAAAAAGGCAATATTCACAAATTGTTGGGTTTCGGCAGCCACTAACCAAGGCATAAAGATTTACATTTGCCCCGCTGCATGAACCTAGCACACAAATTTAAGCCAAATTGCTGCTTGTTGGGGATCGTACTGGTGGGTTTAATTTATACCCAGCCGTGTATAACCACTGTGCGGGCAGCTGCTGTCGCAGGTTTTGGCTATTCGTTAACAGCGTTCGATACCATACCCAAGGGCAAGCCTACGGCTCCTGATAACAAGCCTGTGGAATCTCTGCCACTAGGGCAACCTGCCGCTACTCGTCCAGTGCTTGCAGATTCTTTGCAAATGGTCACCGATACGCAGCAACGCATTCAAGCCGATACGTTCAGTTATAAAAAATCGCGTGATACGCTCGAGGCTCCGCTCAAATACGAAGCGGCCGATTCTGCCGTAGTGCTTGTGCGGAACAAAAAGGTAATTCTCTATGGAAAGACCAATACGACGTACACCGATATGACCCTGACGGCTCCCAAGGTGGAATTGGATCAGCAAACGCAGGTGGTTACCGCCGTTCGTACGGTAGATAGTACCGGTGCTACCATCGATGCCGCAGTCTTTAAGACAGGCGATACCGAGATGACCAACGATACAATCCTCTATAATTTTCGTACACAAGTGGGGGTTACCAAAAAAACGTACACCAAACAAGGTGAGATGCTTGTGATCGGGGAACAAGCCAAGAAGGTGAGCCCTACCACTACCTTTATACGAGAGGCTCGCTTTACGACTTGCCTGCTCGACGAACCGCACTTTGCGTTTGTGTCGGGAAAAATGAAGATGATCAACCAGCAGTTGGCTGTCTCGGGCCCTGCTCATCCCGAATTTGAGGGAGTGCCGGTACCCATCTATGTTCCCTTTGGTTTTTACCCTATGAATCAAGGGCGACACTCGGGACTGATGCGACCCAATTTTATGAATGATGAGCTGCGAGGTCTTGGGTTACAGGGGATCGGCTATTACAAGGTGCTCAATGATTACTGGGATGCACAGCTAACGGCCGATATTTTCTCGTACGGAGAGTGGGCGGCTAGTGCGCGCACCTCTTATAGAAGGCGGTATCGTTACAACGGTGGATTCGGACTTGACTTTCGGTCTTCGAAGCAAAACTTTAAGGGCGACCCCGATTTTAACAAGACGGGCGTATTCAATATTTCGTGGACCCATGCCGTAGATGGCAGGGCTCGGCCGGGGGTAACCTTTAGTGCTAATGTAAACGCAGGTTCTACCAAATACAACAGAAGTATTCCTGGTAACGCGGTGCTCCCGTTTCAGAATATGCTAGGCTCTTCGATCACTTTTTCAAAGACGTGGAAGAACAAGCCCTACAATCTTTCGCTGAGTGCCAATCATAACCAGAACAATAACATCGGCCTTATCAATATTTCGCTTCCGAACGGAGCCTTTACATTGAACAATATTTATCCGTTCGAACGAAAAAATGCGACTGGTGTGGCTCGTTGGTACGAAAAACTAGCGATCGGGTATAATGCCACTTTCTCTAATTCCTTCAGTTTTTACGATACTATTACCTACGGAAGAAATGGCAACAAGCCCTTTTTACAATACCTGCTCGATACGGCCCAATGGATGGCGAATCATTCGTTACCGATCGTACTGGCCTTGCCACCTATTTTGGGAGGAAGGGTGATCGTATCTCCGGGCATCAGTTATAATCAGAGTTGGTTTCAGCAGGTCACTCGCTACGGCTGGAACGCGAACAGGAAGAAAGTAGATACCATCACCCAAAAAGGATTATTTATTGACCAGCGAGCCAGCGTATCACTGGGATTCAATACCGCTTTGTACGGCATGTATCAGTTCAAACGTTCTCGGGTAATGGCCCTTCGTCACATCGTGCGTCCTCAATTGTCCTTTAGCTATACGCCCGACCTCAATAAGAACCGTATTCTCAGCACCCAGGTAGATACGACCGGCAGGGTTCTTTATTACAATGATATGGGTGGGCAGTTTCTTTACAACACTACCACAAGGCGCTCCGGATCCATACAATTCGGTCTCGATAACAACCTCGAGATGAAGTATCGCTCAAAAAAAGATACGGGTAAGGCTGCCATCAAAAAGGTAGTACTGATCGATGGTTTTGGGTTTAGCGCCACGTACGACCTGCTTCGCGATTCGATGAATCTATCGCGGGAGATCCCCTTTTACTTGCGTACCACGCTGTTCGACAAGATCAACATCAATGCCTCTACCAGTTTAAATCCCTATCAAACGGACAAGAACGGATTCGAGATCAATCGATACGCCTGGCAAGGAGGACGCTTTCGGTTAGGGCGGATCACTTCGGGCAACATTGCCATTGGAACCAATTTTCAAAGCAAGCCCAAGGACCCCAAGAAAGAGGAGGTTCGAAAAAAACAATTGGAAGAGCGACTTAACGATCCGCTTTTACAAGGTGACCAGCAGCGATTACTCGACTATATGCAGCAAAATCCGAACGAATTTGTTGATTTTAATATCCAATGGCAGCTGAACCTCAGCTACTCTCTTTCTTTCTTTAGTCGTCTGCGTCCTGATTTTAGCGGCTACGAAAAAGAATTTCAAAGTGGGGTCAACCTGGCCGGTAGTTTTAATTTGACACCCAAATGGAAATTATCTGGTTCGGCCAGTGTCGATATGACCCGGGGAGATGTACAGTACTTAACGATGTCCATCAATCGTGACCTGCATTGTTGGCAACTAGCCATCAATGTTATTCCCGTAGGCTTTACCCGCTCTTTTAATTTTACCATATCTCCCAAGGCCTCTTTGCTACAAGACCTGCGCATTAACCGCACCCGATTCTTTAGCGGGTTCTAATTTATTTCCATCTGCCATTGGCCATTTTAAAGGTGGTCTATAATTGCCAATCGATGGGGTCAATGCCATTTTTTACAAGGTATTGGTTGGTGGCCGAAAAATGCCCGCATCCCATGAAGCCCTGATGGGCCGATAAGGGAGAGGGGTGTGCCGCTGTTAGTATCAGATGTTTAGTCGCATCGATCAACGTATTTTTCTCTTTGGCGAACTTGCCCCATAGTATAAATACCAGTTTTTCTCTTTTTTCGCTTAGGGTGCTGATTACTTTATCGGTAAATCTGGCCCACCCGATCTGGGCATGGCTCATGGGCTCTCCTTGTCTTACGGTCAAAGAGGCGTTCAATAAAAAGACCCCCTGGCGCGCCCAGCCGCTGAGGTCGCCATGTGAGGGTATGGCCAGACCGATATCTCGCTGGAGTTCCTTAAAAATATTGGTGAGCGATGGTGGTGGGACCACTCCGGCCGGTACCGAAAAGCTTAGTCCATGGGCCTGCCCCGGACCGTGATACGGGTCTTGCCCCAGTATAACTACTTTTACGTGCTGAAAGGGGGTGTGATCAAATGCATTGAAAATGTGTTTTCCGGCCGGGAAAATGATCTTTTTTTGT
>JBJTFT010000180.1:0-3223 GCA_046093525.1 Sphingomonadales bacterium
CCTTGGTATTGCGCGTATCGGGGCAGTTCTCTTTAAACGTAACTCCCAGCAACAGTACCCGCGCGCCTTTAACGCGATTATCTTTTTCGATCAATAGCTTCACCAGCTTGGTAGCCACAAAATGAGCCATGGTATCGTTAACCTGGCGGCCACTCAAGATCACTTGTGGATGATAGCCCAATAACTTGGCCTTATGTGCTAAATAATACGGATCGACCCCTATGCAATGTCCCCCCACCAGCCCCGGACTAAAATGCAAAAAGTTCCACTTGGTAGCCGCGGCTTCCAATACCTGCCGAGTATCGATGTTCATGCGATCAAATATCAGCGCCAGCTCATTCACAAAACTAATGTTGACATCGCGCTGTGCATTTTCGATGGCCTTGGCAGCCTCGGCGACCTTTATACTGGGGGCAGGGTAAGTAACCGCTGTAATGATAGACCGGTAAAGCGAATATATCTGCTCGGCAGCCTCAGGGGTAGATCCCGATGTAATTTTTTTAATGGTGGTGAGCGTATTGACCTTATCGCCGGGATTGATCCGTTCGGGAGAATACCCGACATAAAAATCGCGGTTAAATACCAGCCCCGATGCCTGCTCCAGCACAGGCACACAGTCCTCTTCGGTACAACCCGGATACACCGTAGACTCGTAAATGACAATATCATCCCTCTTTAAAAGTGTTCCTACTAAATGAGTAGCACTCAACAAAAAATGCAGGTCGGGCGTCTTGTCGGCAGTTACCGGTGTTGGAACGGTTATAATAAAAAAGTTAGCCGTTCGCAAAAAAGTTGAGTCGGCAACAATAAGTAGGTTTTTGTTTTGGACGATCAAGTTGGCATCCACCTGGCCGGTACGGTCTACCCCATCATTGAGTTCAGCCACCCGATGAGCATCGATATCATAACCAACTACAGAAAACTTTTTAGCAAACTCCACGGCTAAGGGCAATCCCGCATAGCCTAACCCAAGGACCGCAATTTTTATTTGACTTGTTGATTCCAATGTACTTAATCTTCGTTCAAATATATAGTAATCAAGCCAAGGGGTATCACTTGGCGTTAACGACTAATTTTACAGTTGGATATAAGAAAATAAATCCGGCAGCGTTATCCTGCCATGACATTAACCTTTTTGCTTTCTTGGCTGTTGATGCCCCTCTTAGCCGCTCCAAATACCACCACCGCTTGGCAGCAACTGCCAGTAAAGGCCCTTGAAGCGGCTCTAAAAGGCTATCAGACCCTGATAGAACAAGGTCACCTTCCCAAAGGCGCACTACTGGCCCTGGCCTACCTAAGCCAGCCTAGAGACCGCGAACGTCTCTACATTTTAGACCCCCTTCATCAAACGGTGCTGTTGACCACGCTGGTGGCCCATGGCAAAAACTCGGGCCAACGCTATGCCGGCTCGGTATCCAATAGCCCCCGATCGCACCAAAGCAGTGCGGGCTTTTACCTGACGCGCGGGGTCTATCGGGGCAAGCACGGAACGGCGCTTCGCCTGCACGGCATCGAAAAGGGCATCAACGACAATGCGCTTGCGCGGGGTATTGTACTGCACGGGACCGACTATGTAAATAAGGCCCTGGCCAATACCCGCGGCTGGATCGGACACAGCCAGGGCTGCCCGGCCGTATCACCCGACATAAGTGCCAGGCTCATTGAGCAGCTCAAAGAGCATCATTGTCTGTTTGTGTATCATCCTTCTTACAAGTTGCAAACAACCCGACTGTTCAATACATTTGCGCCATGAGCGAACAGCTAAAGGTCGGCGTGATCGGCGCGGGCTACCTGGGAAAATTTCATATTCAAAACTGGAAGAACATTGCGGGGGTACAACTGGCCGGATTCTACGACCCCGACCAGGCGAACGCCATTGCCGTATCGGACCAATATGAACTGCCTGCCTTCGACAGCGGCTTAGACCTGATTGATTACTGCGACGTGGTAGACATTGCCGCCCCTACCGACCACCATGCCTATTGGTGCGAACTGGCCATAAAAAAAGGCAAACATGTATTTGTAGAAAAGCCGCTCACAGCTACCATGCAAGAGGCCCGGCACATTGTAGAATTGACCCGCGAATCGGGCGTTCGCCTACAGGTGGGTCATGTGGAGCGGTTCAATCCTGCGCTATTGGCCGTGCAGCAGATGGACCTGCATCCTATGTTCATCGAAGTACACCGGTTGGCCCAGTTCAATCAGCGCGGCACCGAGGTGAGCGTGATCTTAGATCTGATGATCCATGACATTGACATTATCTTGAGCATTGTTAAAAGCGGGGTCAAGAATATCTCGGCCAGTGGCGTAGCGGTACTCACCGACACACCCGATATTGCCAACGTGCGCATAGAGTTCGATAACGGCTGCGTGGCCAATTTGACCAGTAGTCGCATTTCTATGAAAAAGATGCGCAAGATGCGGCTCTTTCAAAAAGACGCCTACATTGGTATTGACTTCTTAGAAAAAAAGGCTGAGGTTATTCGCCTAAAAGGCACCGACGACGAAAAAAGTTTTTCGTTCGACATAGATACGCCCGCGGGTAAAAAGACCATCGCTATTGCCAACCCCGTGGTACCACAGGTCAATGCCATTCAGCAAGAGCTGGAATCGTTTGTAACTTCTATACGCAATCAATCAAGACCCGTGGTCTCGGAGACCGACGGCCTTATGGCCATGGAAGTAGCGCACCAGATATTGGAAAAGATCGCAGCGGCCGCGGTCAATCGTTAAGACCTACACGATCGGCTTGGCAGCGACACCTCTTAACCCCTTTCTTGTAAATAGCGCTCGGCAATGAGCAGATCGATGGGGCGGGTGATTTTAATGTTGGTCTCTTCGCCTGCTATAATGGTAACCGAGCGCCCCGCTTGCTCCAGTACGGTAGCCTCGTCGGTAAAGGCCTCGTTATACGAAAGTGTAAAGGCCTCATGCAACCACTCGCCTAAAAACGTTTGAGGAGTTTGCACTAATAATACGCGATCTCTGTTTAGCACGGTAGTGCGATCGGCCACAGGGTTCGCAGTGGCAGCAATATCCGTAGATACGACCGTGCGATCGGCAGGGGCCTCTCCGGGCGTAGTGGCATCAGAAGCGGCTGCGCGCAATCGAATACTATCGCTGGCCGTTATGGCAGGCACAACGGCCCCGCTTTGCAAGGCGGCCTCGTAACAACGCCTGATCAACTGCGGCGTCACCAAACAACGGACGCCATCATGTACAA
>JBJTFT010000181.1:0-4180 GCA_046093525.1 Sphingomonadales bacterium
GCCATATAAACCATTGGGAATGGTGTAAGACCTTGCCGAATCAGGAATATCAGACTTAAGCCATGCATGTACATAATTGAAGCGCAACCAAGGTAAAGGAGCAAAATCAAAGCGGATCTGAGGATACGTAGGCGCCTTATCGGACAGCACCAATCGCCCGCCTTGTCCGTAACCCCACATCAGGTAATCGTGGGCCAACGAAACGGATCCCTTATTGAAGCTATAGGTCACTTGTCCTCTGAACTCGCCATAATTGAACTCATTGACCGTAAAAAAACCTTGTGGAACTGCACCCGTCTCGGGTCCTGCCAATAAACTTTTCTTGGAAGTGTCTACCCGGTCGCCCGTTTCCGTAATGTCCTGGAAGGAGAGTTGGTAGCCCCACCTTTTAGAGATCTGGCCCCAGGCCCTGGCACCGATACTTCTTCGCAAGATCATACCATCGGGCGTGGTCACAACCGATCCGCCAATAATAGGAAGCCCTTTGAGCGTAAATTGATCGCTGGCGTAGACGAGGGGTAGTTTACCATATTTATCGTCGTACTGCTTCTTGTAAAAATCGAGTTCACCCTTTTCTACAGCCGTCAGTTGAATACGGCGTGCAGTCAACGAATCGAGTGCGGCCAAGATCTGCGGCCGAAGTACGGGTTGGATATTATCATCCCAAACAATAAGACCCTTTTGTGCCATACGGCTCAGAAAAGGATAGACTTCGTACGTATGTCTTTCGAAGATGGGTTGAGCGCTTGTGACTGTTGTCCATGCAAACTGAAAAAAGAAGATGAGAGAGCATGCGACACGCTTGCGATCGGTCAGGAAATGGGTAGAGAACATGCTTCTTTTACTTGTTGATTGACCCACTGGTAGGTTTTTTCTATTCCGGTACGAAGCGGTTGTGAGGGGGCCCAACCTAATTTTTCTTCTATGAGCTTATTATCGGACCTGCGACCTCTGACCCCTTCGCAGGTAACAGGAATATTATTGATCGAAAGAGGCTTGCCGGATATTTCAATTACCATTTGTGCCAGCTGATTCAAAGAGATCATTTCTTCTGATCCAATGTTGACCGGCCCCTCGAAATCACTTTTCATGAATCGCTCTACGGCCTCCAGGCATTCGTCGATGTACAAGAAAGAACGGGTTTGCTTTCCATCTCCCCATACCTCTACACTTCCTCCATCGGGGGCCTCTGCCACTTTTCGGCAAATGGCTGCAGGTGCTTTTTCGCGACCACCGCACCAGGTGCCGTCAGGCCCAAATACATTATGAAACCTGGCGATCCTGACCTTCAACCCATAATTTCGGGCAAAGGCCTGAAAAAGTCTCTCACTAAAAAGTTTCTCCCAACCATAGTCACTATCGGGGTCGGCAGGATAAGCAGAACCCTCCGCACAGTTTGGATTGTCGGGATCGTTTTGATTATAGGCAGGATAGATACAAGCCGAAGAGGAATAAAATATCTTTTTAACGCCCACCTCGCAAGACCTTCTGATGATGTTCAGGTTGATGGAGGCCGAGTTATACATTAAATTGGCATCATTCTGGCCGGTAAAAATATAGCCGGCTCCTCCCATGTCGGCGGCAAGCTGGTAAACCTCATCGAAGGGCTGGTCGAGTATATCGCGAACTACTTCCTGATGGGTCAGATCTCCGATAACGAATTCATCGGCAGCCGAAACTGCGAACTCATGATGTTTGAGATCGACGCCCCTGACCCAGGCTCCTTGCTTCTTTAATTTTTTTACCAAATGGCCTCCGATGAAACCTCCCGCACCACAAACCAGGACTTTTTTCATAGTAAAGACTTTTTCGAACGATCGATAAGCAAGCTGCGTATCGCCATGAATGCGAATTTAGGCACAATTTTCAAATATCGCGGTGCCAGCCGACGTGGTTCTTGCATCAAACGATAGAACCACTCCAATCCGCTTCGTTGTATCCACGTAGGGGCCTGGCTTACCTTGCCGGTATAAAAATCGAATGCCGCTCCAACGGTGATGATCAACTTGGCCTTCAGTAAGGGAGCCAACCGAGAGGCAAACACTTCTTGCTTGGGTGTGCTCAATCCTATCCATACAACAGAGGCACCCGATCGGTTGATTTGGTCGGCCAACACCTGCAGTTCCATTTCATCGAGCACTCTGAAAGGCGGACAATGCGTGCCGGCTATGTTGACACCGATCCATGTGTTGGTGGCCACCTGCGCGAGCTCTTCGGCTACGCCGGGCTTACCGCCGCAAAAGAAATGCGAGGTATCCAATGAGGCGGTTTTTGCTAAGAGCGAGGCAAAAACATTCGGACCATAACAGCGACCGGCATCGGAAAACCCTTTTAGTTTAGCTAACCATACCAACGGCATTCCGTCCGGTAAATTAAGATAGAACGACTTTAGCACCTCACTGAACACTGCATTCTCATTAGCCTCTACTAGGCCATGTGCACCTGTGCAGCTTACGCAAAGACAGGGCGAGCTATCAGCATCCGTGAGCCGATCTAGCAACCGGGATATCGCCGCATCGAGATCTCCAGAAAAAACGGGTATGGAGTTGACGATCTGCTTCATGGACGCTTACCACTAAATCGCTGGAGCATGCGGCAAAAATTATCTCTCCATTTAAACAAGGGGGGCATACCTACTTCATACGTTCTAAAGAGTTCCCACCTCGAGAATTTCAGTCCCTCTGTCGCTATCCTTCTTAAAATATCGGACCGAAGGCGTTCATACTCCTGCAAGGGATCGAGGCCGTTCGATAACAACTTCAGCCCCGACGTAACCGGTTTTAAGTGACGGACAGCTACCTCGTGGACCAAAAAGCAACGATCCATATTGTGCTTGCGCTGCAAGTAAGGATACACACAGCGATCTATGCCGTAAGAAGAAATACTTTGCGGATAAAAAGGGGCTGCCAGGTCGAAGATGGCTTTTCGCAAAAATGGAGACATGATCTCGATCCACCCTACCGCCTCGGGCAAAGCACCTTGTTTTTGTAGAAAACGTCGATGGCTATAATAACTGGCGGGGTCTACCGAAGGCTTAAAGGTATCTGCCTTAAGCTCGCTGGCAACCTGTAATAAGCGATTGATCGCCGCCACACTGATCTGTTGATCATCGTCGAGAATACCTATGTACCGATACGAAAGAGGGGCTGTTGCTGCTTGTAGTCGCAACAATAGCTCTCCTTTGAATTCCGTCTTATACGAAAAGCAACCGGTAATTGACTTACCGGAAGCAAAAGTGGGTACAGCATCAGAGCCATTGTAATTAAACAGATAGAGCGAGAACCTGGGCGTTTCATTAAAATCGATATGGCGCAAGGCTTCTTCGCGACCATTCCACGCAATGACGACCAGATCTTGCATACCCCTAAGTGGCAGACGAGACGGCTTGATCCAAGACCGTTCGTGCCTTGTTTTTTCGGATCGTTTTGACCAAAAACACCGGATTATAGATAAAACTGATACAGGCCGCGCTGAGCAGTGATGCTATCAAAGCCCCGGATACGCCCATCCGCACTACCAAAAAATAGGTTAGCAGTAAAGACACGACGCTTTGTGCAATGGAGACCAAGGCCGGTAAGCGCTGAATATTCAGTGAATACTGAAAAACAACGGAGACATGATCTAGCACGATCAACACGGTATAGATCGAAAATAGGTAGAACAAGTGCTTGATTTCCTCTATCGGGTAACCGCTCCACCAGGCAAAGAGCTGCTCGCCGGCAACCAATAAGAGCAGTAAGACCAGCAAGGCCAAGACACCGACCCGCTTTAGTACGATAAAGAACAGATCCTCTATCTGCTGCCAGCTGCCGCTGGCCTGCAACCCGGATATGGAAGGAAACAGCACGAGGGTAAAGTTGGTAAGGCCGGTACGAATGACCTCAAAAAAACGGAACAAAAGCAAGAACAAGGCCATATAGAATGGGAGCAACAATGATTTCAGTAACAAGACCTGTACGTTGAAGGCAATGAGCCCGGCTACGATCGTTAACAAGTAAGGCAGACTATAGCGCATGTGATGCCCCAACACTTTGTACGAGAAATAGCGAAAAGATATCCTGTAACGGCATTCACGTTGCGAAAAATAGAAAAGACAGAGCAGATAGATCGTGTTGACGAGTACACTGGCGGCAAGCAATAAATAAAGAGACCGTTGCTGAAGTAACAAAAAAAGTAATGT
>JBJTFT010000182.1:0-2882 GCA_046093525.1 Sphingomonadales bacterium
TCTTTCCGGTAGTGCTCAGTGGCGATCACTCTGTGGCCGGTGCGACCATCAGCGGCATCAAAATGGCCAAACCCAAAAGTAAGCTGGGTGTTATCTGGATCGATGCCCATGCCGATCTGCATACCCCCTACACGACTCCCTCCGGTAATTTGCATGGTATGCCCATGGCCATTGCCTTGGGTGAAGATAACCCCGATTGTGCCATTCATGAACCCGATCAGCGCACCATCGATCATTGGAACAAACTCAAGAACTTCGGAAAGGTCTGCCCTAAAGTGTTACCCGAGAATGTAGTGTACATTTCGCTGCGAGACTTTGAGAAAGAAGAGAAATACCTGCTCGATCAACTTGACATCAAAAAGATCAGCACCAAAGAGATCCGAAGCAAAGGAGCCGAAAATATTGTGAGATCGGTGTTGCGTTATCTTTCTGATTGCACAGATATCTATCTTTCGTTCGACGTGGATTCGCTCGATTCAGGCATTTCGAAAGGAACGGGAACACCTGTGGGTAATGGGCTGCGCGAACGGGAGGCCGAAGACCTCGTGAGTAAATTTATGCAGAACAGAAAGATCTGCTGCTTTGAGATCACAGAAGTGAATCCCACTCTCGATAAAGAAAATCTGATGGCCGAGATCGCCTTCAATATTTTGCAGCGCAGCGTCAATATCGTCATGATGAACTAGGCTCCCTGTTCCCCAAAGGTCAGACGAAGCCCCTCCTCGAACGAGTGGGGAGAAAACGCCAACTCTCGTTTAGCCTTATCGATACAAAGACCGGTCTTCAACGGCCTTTGTGCGGGTTGCTGAAAAGAAGCCGTATGGGTACGTACGATCAGTGAGGTATCCATCTGTAAATAAGCAGCCGCCCTGGTAGCCATATCGTACGGTGTCAATACCTCTTGGCCCGAGATATGAAAGACCCCGGTCGCCGATCGGGTGATGATGCGATGAATGCCCTCGGCAAGATCTCCTACGTACGTGGGGGTTCTGATCTGGTCATCTACTACCTGGTAAGTCTGGCCTTGGCTGAGTTTTTCTTTGACGATCGACAGTAAATTACTGCGCCCTGTCATAGGTCGTCCGTATACTAACACCGTTCGTACGATTGCCCATCTCAAACTCGATCGCTCGACCAGCTCTTCGGCCTCCAATTTGGTTTGTCCATAATGATTGACAGGCTTTCTAGCCGCATCCTCTGTGTAGTTGCCCTCTACTCCATCGAAGACGAAATCGGTAGATACGTAACAGAACTTACTTTGACATTGCTGTGCAGCCTCTATCAAATGCCGGGTTCCGGTTACGTTGATATGCGTGGCCAAAGCCGGTTGCGTAGCACAATCATCGGGCTTGCCCATGGCTCCGGCATGAACGATCCAATCGGGTGCATGAGCAGCGACAACCTGAAGCGTTCGTTCCCGATCGGTAAAATCGAGCGATACGTATGAAAAATGATGTCGAGCAGCAAAAGGAAGTCGGCAAAGACCTCGCGAAGTAGCCAGCACATCCAAACCGGCGTTAGTTAGCAGATCGCATAAATAGTATCCCAGAAATCCGTTGGCGCCGGTAAGCAAGATTTTCATTGACTAAAAGTAGTAAAATCGTAAATTCGCTACTTCAATTTGACCGATATGAAGCAGAAAGTTTCCCGCATCGCACTCATGACTTCGGGCGGAGATGCGCCGGGAATGAATGCCGCTATCCGGGCGGTGGTAAGAACCGGGTTGTATTACGGACTGGAGGTATATGGCATCATGCGCGGCTACCAGGGTCTTATCGAGGACGATATCATCAAAATGAACAGTCGCTCCGTGGCCAATATTATTCAGCGCGGGGGAACCATCCTTAAGACGGCACGCAGTAAAGATTTTCTGCAAAAAGAAGGAAGACAAACCGCCTTTGAAAATCTCCAGAAAAGAGGCATCGACGGATTGGTGATCATTGGAGGAGACGGATCTTTTCGCGGAGCCGTAACCTTCAGTAAGGAGTTCAACATTCCCTGTGTCGGCATTGCGGGCACTATCGACAAAGACATTGCCGGCAGTGATTATACCATTGGTTTCGACACGGCCGCCAACACGGCCGTAGAGGCCATCGACAAGATCAGAGATACCATGGAGGCCCATGACCGTGTCTTTGTGATCGAGGTAATGGGCAGGGATGCTGGCTATATCGCGCTGCATAGCGGCATGGCCACAGGTGCCGAATCTATCTTGATTCCGGAACAAAAAACCGACATCAACGATATCATTGCCTCGCTCAAAGAAAAGGAGAGAAGAAAGAAGCTGGTCAATCTTATCGTAGTGGCAGAGGGAGATGATTTCGGCGGAGGCAATGAGGTAGGACGTGTTTTAAAAGAACACCTGCCAAAAGCCGAGATCCGTGTTTGCATTCTGGGGCATATACAACGCGGTGGAGCCCCCAGTTGCATGGATCGTACCATTGCCAGCCGAATGGGCTATCATGCGGTAGAGAGTTTACTTGAAGGAAGACACAATGTGTTCGTAGGCATCGCCAATAACGAAATGAATTACATTCCACTGGAACAGGCGGTAAAAATGAAAGGTATCATCAGCGAAGAGTGGCTCAACATCGTAAGGATCCTGGCTAAATAAAACAGGCCCGCAACAGGCAAAATAGCATGGCAAAACATCTAGATAAATACATCCACCGAAGCTTTGACAACGAAGCCGGTAAATTGCACGCATACAAACGAACCAAGATCGTGGCCACCGTAGGACCAGCTTGTGACAGTTACGAGCAACTGTTGGCGTTGGTAAAGGCAGGAGTCAATGTATTTCGCCTTAACTTTTCGCATGGTGCCCACGAAGACAAAGCGCGTATCATCGCAGACATACAACGTATCAACAAATCGCAGCCGTA
>JBJTFT010000183.1:0-5144 GCA_046093525.1 Sphingomonadales bacterium
GCTCACCGAGCAAGGAATTTTTTATTAGTGCCCCACCCCCACGCACCTGCGCGCGCCGCGAGCAGACTCCGATTCACCCATCACCCGCCCCCACGGAACTGCGAGCGCAGCGAGCAGCATCCGATCATTCTAAAAATCTCCCTTCCCAACCAGGCAAGGCCACCAAACAGGTGGCCCGCACACCAAAAAGATGATAGCGATAACGAGCGATCAACCGATAAACCAGATCACGAAGTGGCCGGGGCACGATCATCAAATAATATAAAAATCTCCAAGCGCCGGGCAAGCGGCGTAAGATCAGTAAGGCAGCATCGGACCTCACGTACACTTTTTCATTTTCTATCAATACGACAGAACCAACCTCGGTGACCTCGCCGAGATATTTTCGCAAAAAAGCCTGTCCTGCAGAAGACTGAATTGAAGCAAAGCAAAAAAGCCCGACAGCATCGCGTTCAATAATAAAGCGAACGGAGCGTGTGCACAAGTTGCAAACCCCATCATATAGAACAATATGGCGGACCAGCTTACTCACAAGATGCAAGATAGAGCGAAAGTCCGGCAGTTGACTACCTAGTACTAAATCTAAAGGTATATGAACTGTCAGTTCTCATCAGCACCATACTATCCCTCTTTAAATAGTGTATATAGTACTCATAAAAAGGATTAGAAACAGACCAATGATCGACAAAGGCAGCCCAAACATTTCCGTAGCTGTCTTGCCATACCGGTCCACAATAAGAAGGGGTATTTACTCGAGAGAATCGAAGCCATACCCCCTGATGATCAGCGATAATACCACTCTTGATGCTGACTTTTAAGTTCCACTGCTTATCATACAACAACTCTGTATCTGGTGGCTGAGGTGGCAGCACATCTCTAGTGCAGGCAGACAATAAGAATAGTAATAAAGCAAGCGCGTATTTCATATTGCTTATTTTAATATACCCAGCTAGGATATCCTCCTAGCACATAATAAACCCTGTAGGGCCACACCCACCCAAACGCAGCACCCGCTTTTGTATCCCAATGAACATCTCTCGCCGGCCAACGCGTAACTTGGTTTGCAATAGGAGGAACTCCTATAAAATGGCTTGGGTTAGTAGATAAGCCCGCATAATCACTCCAATTGCTGCAATTCCATGGAGTGAATGATTCGACACAAGAAGCAGTACGAAATCCATACCCAAAATCATTTCTAGCCTCTCCAAAATAGGTGGTTCGTAAAATGCGAAGATGCTTAATGGGGGGATGATGAGAAGGAACCTCCACAGCGTAAGACTTAAAGCCATTGACCAAGCCTGTAGGAGATGTAGTAGCTAAAGACGTATATAACTCCCCATTAAAAAGTGTTCGCTGACTTGTATTGTCATATTCCCATACAGCCAACGCTTGCTCGTGATTATTCTGCACCCAATTCATATCCCACCGAGATTCCGGCAGCGTAGCAGTCGCTTTCCAAACTTTATCGCGAATCTCTTGACGTGTAAATGAAGCCAACCCCTGATCGATCGTGTATCCGACGGGATAGTTAGGAGGCGCCTGCAAGGGAGAGAAAGTGGAGACTGCAGGACCAACTGTTGGTTGCAGATGGGCAGAGATCCGATTGACTCGCAACTCTGAGCCGCCTCCATTTCCTGAAAAACTAATTAAGTTGTCGTACTGTATCTTTAAAATGTAATTATCGATTAGTACGGAACGCTTGAGCTCAGTCGGAACGATAGGCGGGTTAATGACTGGACCGTTACAGCCTGGCGAAAGACAAACGCCGCCAAAGCCGACCACCAAACCACCACCCGGATTACCGACAGGCTCCTCCGGACCATTTACACCAACGATATGGGTAGAATGAGAAGAAGCATAATTATCGTCGATCAGTACGGTATCATACCCGGTTAAAGAGCCATTTTCATACACCGGTTTGCTACCGGGAGCCTCATCGGTATCTGCGGTGGCCGTAAGAAGGGAAACCGTTGGAAGGTAACTACCGCCGGACGTAGACGAAAAATTCTCGGAATACGGATAATAAACAGAGACGGGGGGCGCGGTTCCATCTTCAGGGACAAACTGATTGCCCAAGGAAGAAGAAGGAACTAATGTCTGTAAAAATTGTTCAAGATCGCTGTCGTTACGCTTACCGACCTCAACCCAGAATTGACGCGCGAAATCAGTAAGATCGGCGCGCCATAAAAGAGTGAGTGAATCAAAGCGGGGGTACTGCGGTAGCCGACTTTGTGCAGGAAAAATCAAGTCGCCCAGCAAAACAGTTTCGTCGGCAAACACGCGCGCATAGATAGCGGCATTGACCAATCTGACATTGGCATTGTCTTTATACAATACCTTAAAGATCCCCGTAATCTTAGATAACTGATCGACCAACCTTAGCTCCTCTGGAGTAGATGGATAGCGATCTGCCAAAACAACCCTGTCAGACTCCGGAGTGCCTGGCGCAGCAAGATCTCGCTGACGCGTGCACCCTGTTATTGCTAAAATTGTTGTAGCGAGCAAGAGAATAAAATTACTTTTCATAAAAATATCTATTTAGTTAAATTAAAACCAGTTTAATAACATGAAACTGCATAGTTTTTAACTAAGAATTTGCATAAGAAAAAATATGTGAAAATATTTATACCTTTTTTCAGTACTACTACTAAGTAAAACAACGATACAATAGTAGAAATACTAATTCACGCAACTATCATTATCATCTTTAGCATGATATTGATCATAGGCAAGCTGACACTGACCAGATAGCTTGCCGAAAAAAATGAAAAAAATCGCCTTGATCACATGCGCCAGTTTTCTGTGGTGGAGCACCGGAGCACAGCAAAAGAACGAGCAACTGGGCATAGAAGTAAAACCTGTAACCCTTGATTTTTCGGTAACGCCAGGTAGCAGTGCCGCCAGAAAGATCTTCATCACCAACTCACTTAGCGAAAAAACGCAGTTTACTGTCTATGTGAATGACTGGCGAAGAGACACCATCGGCAGTCATGTATTTAACGAACCCGGAAAAGACCCTGGCTCCTGTGCACTCCGCGTGTCTGTCGATAGACCATTCTTTGAGTTAGAACCGGGCGAGCGGCAAGAACTGACCGTTACTCTTCAAGAGCCTATAGACAGCTTGGGCGACTTACAAATGAACTGGTGCATGCTCTTTATCGAAACTGTAAAAGAAAAGAAACTGGGTGCGGCAACCGGATTCAAAACAACCATTGCCAACCGCTACCGTGTAGGGGTTCATGTTTATCAAACACCTCCGGGCGTTACGGATAAAGAAATTCGATTGCTCAAGATAGAACCATTGGCCAATTCGACAAACCGGTATCGTCTGATTTGTCAAAATACCGGAAAAACGCAATTACACCGTCCGTAACTACCGGCATTCGTAAAAAACGCTCCCAGCCCGCTGAAATATTGAATTTTACATGCGTGGCTTGATCGAACTGCCAAGCAGTCTCGAACGAAAGCAGGTATTCCTTTAATCCCTTTTTGACATCGCTGTTGGCTACCGCTCGAAAGACCGAAGAGGCCTCAGCTATACGACGCTGTAGCCAAACGCTGTAGGTACTGTTTGTAAATGTTCCCGGAACAGTAGGCCGTATGATCTGTATTCCCACCTGATATTCGGGCGATAAGCGATACGAAGCACTAATGCCCCGTCCATACGAAAAGAAATGCTGAATTGAATTGATTTGTCCAAGTGTAAGATCCCAGCGTTTGTGCCTTAGCTGTCCAGTAAAAACATTGCGCTCGATGGTATTTAGTGGTCCATAGAGTTTAGACCGAAAAGAAAGATCCACACTGCCCTCTTTGAGCAACCAAGAAGCATTGGCAGCACCATAGTAGCTGTATTGTCTATCGGTCATCATGATGCCTGCCTCGAGGACAGCCGGAAAATCGGAAAACGGAGTGGCATGCGCCTTTCTGCTATAGCCTGGAGCAGCTAACGTTACAGGTACACTTTGTATCATGCCCGTACTATCGGCGACACTGACTAGTAACCGTGGCGAGTTCTGCAAGGTACCGGCCGGCAACGCAAGCGTATAGTTGACTACTGAATCAGTTCCGGGCGACAGACGAAGTGTAAATCGGATAGGATCCTCAGAGAAGGAAGAGGTTAAAGAAATTCGATACTGTCCGTTTGTAGTACCCTTGTTGCTAATTCGGAAAGGAATGGGTATCTTTTTGACGGCTGCTGGTACCTCAATAACCGGATTTGGTAAAGTAACTGAGAACGAGTGAATGGACGGAGCCCTCACATAAAAGAACGTATCCAGTACCCCATATTGCGAACCTGGGTCATCGGTCTCTACACGTAAGAGAACCGGGGTAAATTCGGCAGAGGCACCCGCCTGGCGAACAAGCGTCAGTGATAAACGCGCGACCGTATCTGCCGACGCAGGAAAAAGATAACGTTTCGGCCCCAGCAATTTCCAACCGGCCGGTGGCTGTACGTGCAATGTGGCTGAACGACCGTCCAGTCGAAGACCGACCATGTTATAGAGAAAGAAAGATTCTTCAGTAACAGAGAGCGAATCCTTAAAAAAAATAGCCGAACCAGACTGGCCGCTGACAGTAGTAAGTAGAAAACCGGTAAAGAGCAGCAACGATACCTTGCGCCAAGATCGATTCATGAATGATGAAAAGGCTTGATGATAAAAAAGAGGTTGCCCTCTTCGAAAAGAGAGCAACCCCGATAGCACGTATATTCTTTACAGTTGAGTAGCGGTCAAAATGACACTCAACAGATAATCACCCCCGGTATAGCTCCATCCGGGAATGGCTCTCATTTTTACAGAGAAGGGCTTGGCAGGACCAAATGTTCCGCCCGTGATCAGCGGAGCAGCCGTGGTGCTCAGCGAATTCCACATAGAAGGGGTGGCATTGACTCCTCCTGTACCATTGGTAGCTAAATTATACTGCAACACACTGCAAGGCATTACATTATTTCCTGTACCAGGACCTACATAAGAGAAGTTAGCTGTAGCGGAGCGAATGGCCACATTGAAATTCCTGTTAGAGTACACCAAAAAGGGACTGGCCTGATTACCGAAGATGTCTTCGAGTATGCGACCGGTAGGACTCAAATAATCTCCCGCATCATCAAAATCGGCCTCTAAGAAATCGACTTGTGGGATCATGAA
>JBJTFT010000184.1:0-4745 GCA_046093525.1 Sphingomonadales bacterium
GGATTAATGGTAAAACAATTATCGCCTCCACTAAACCCGTAGAACGCACTAGATGCACCAATTGAAAAAGAGGCGCCCTTGTTATCGACACGCATCGTTACACGATTGGCAGCATCTCTGCTAAATGTAATCTCGTCATCATACGCACAGGCTTCACGCGTGTTAGGACCCGCCGAATACCAAATGGGCGAGAAAGCATCACTGGGTCCTACTCCAAAATGCCCGGGAGCATCCCTATCGGTAACCCAAATACGAGAAGACGTACCGGTTAAAGCATTCAGGATAGTGGTAGGAATTTGAAAGGCCACGAACACCCTTATACGCTTGCTGATGGTGGAGATACTACCCCCGGTTCCAATGGCATTGACAGTGATCGTATAGTCGGAAGTTCCCGGAATTCCATACTTGTACGTAAGGGCACCGGTAGGAACAACGCGCTGCTGTCCGTCTCCAAAATCAATTACATAAGAGAGAGCGCCCTTGGCATTGACGGTAATCTGCACATTGCCGGTACCATTTCCATTAGGGTTGGTCGCATCTACGCCGGCCACAGCCGTGGTGAGCGTAAGATCTGTCGGGGCCTTTAGATCCCCAAAAGAATAAGACTGCTTTTCGCAAGCCGACAACGCAAACAGTAGTACAGCGGCGGTGAGTATTTTATTGATGGTAAGCATATAGCTGGTTATTTAAAAGATTAATGAAGTCTGAGATCATCGAAGAGGAAGGTAAAGTTAGCCGATCCATCTCCGGGGGTACCTAACTCGAAAATAACAACGACCCGATCATACACATTCGATGTGTTGATGGCGCTATAGTCGAAGGTGAGCTCTTCCCAGCCTGCGGCCACTGTAGTGGCAACCTCGCGCTCGAAGTTCTGTCCCGGATTAGATGAGTTCTCTACCTTAAGCAACACCCTTGCTCCTGCACGAGGAGAGAAGACCTTCATCTTAAATGTACGAGAGATAGAAAAATTAATAGGCTGAGAAAGTGTCAGGAAACTTCCGCCCCAAGGCTGGCCTGGATTCTTGATCATTCTGGCCACTTTGGCACTGGTATTAATACCTCCGGACTGTGGATTATTGATTACAGTTACGTTTCCGCCATCAAAATCGAACCAGCCATAAGTAACCGGATATTCAAAGTTGAGTGGTATCGCAACAGGGAATGCATTGGTCAAACGAATATCATCGAACAAGAAAGTAAAATTAGCCGATCCGTCACCAGGAGTTCCCAACTCAAATATGAGTACTACACGATCATATACATTATTTGCGTTGATGCCGCTGTAATCAAAGACCAAGTCTTCCCAGGCATTAGCGATAGAAGTGGTGACCTCCTTTTCGAAATTGATACCCCCATTGGCTGAGTTCTCTACCTTCAACAGCACTTTGGCACCCACACGCGGAGAGAAGACCTTCATGCGAAATACTTTGTTGGCGCTAAAATTCATAGGCTGATTAAGTGTCAGAAAGCTTCCACCCCAAGGCTGACCTGCATTCTTGATCATACGACCTACTCTGCTACTGGTGTTGATACCGTTGATCTGAGGGTTAGGGACCACCGTTGCATTACCTCCATCAAAATCGAACCAATTATAATTGGTAGAAGTAGATTCGAAGTCAAGTGGTAAGCTCAGGGGCAAACTATTGACCAAACGGATATCATCCATCAAGAAAGTAAAGTTGGCAGAGCCATCCCCCATTGTGCCATTGTCGAAAATAACAACGATGCGGTTATAGTTCTGCGAAGCATTGATGGTACGATAATCGAAGACCATATCTTCCCAAGCGTTGGCCACCGTAGTAAGAACCTCTTTTTCGAAGTTGATGGCTCCATTGGCGCTATTCTCTACTTTCAACAACACTTTTGCACCAACACGAGGAGAGTAGACCTTCATTCTAAAGATCTTGTTGGCACTAAAATCGATATTTGAACTAAGAGTCAGAAAGCTACCACCCCAGGGCTGGCCTGTATTTTTGACCATACGAGCCACCTTGCTACTGGTATTGATACCATTAGCTTGCGGGTTGTTGATGACCGTTACATTTCCGCCATCGAAATTGAACCAATTATAATTGATAGTGGGAGATTCGAATGTAAGTGGCAATAAGATAGGATCCACGATGGTGATAGGCACGATCTGCTGCGTGGTAGCAGCTCCACCACTCAGTGCAACTACACGAATATTATACGTGCCAGTAGCGGAATAGGTATAACTGACCGTTTGCCCCTCTAAAAAAGAGACCGGTGTTTCATTGGGGTTGGCACCAAAGAATACCCTAAAATTCGTCTCGTACAGCGCCGTAGCCGATACATTGACCTTATAGTTATTGGCGGGATCGATGGTAGCTGTAACCTGCAGATTTTCGGGTGCTCTGAATGCCACCGTTAACTGCTTGGTCATCTCTGTCATCTTACCATTCACCGAATAGCCTACCAGTTTTACATTGTACACGCCTTCGGGGTAGATATGTGTGGTATTCTTACCGGCCGTAACCTTAACGGGTGTAGTAGATCCATGTCCGTAATAGACATCGTAGCTGATAGCTCCGAGTCCATTGGGGGTGATGGTGACGAGACCGCTGTTGTCTTGGGTGATCTCAAAAAGCACCGATAACGAATCGGGGGCCTTGCCGTTGGCGGCAAAAGAGACGTCCTCGAATTTTTCTTTTTGGCATCCGGCCAGTGTCGCTAACAGAATGCTGAGGATGAGGAAGTATTTCATACGTTTCGATTTATTGGATGTAAGATTAATAACCTGAATTTTGAGTAAGCGCAGAGATGTCAATCTCGGGCTGTGGAATGGGGAACACCTCGTGCTTTCCGGCCACAAAGCCTGTTATCTTGGAAGCTGCTTGACCGGTACGAACCAGGTCGAAGAAGCGATCACCTTCCATGGCCAACTCTAGTCTTCTCTCATCCCAAATAGCCTGACGCAGTACGGTACCTGTGGCAGAAATATTGTTCTGTGTGTTTCCAAACGCTCTGGCGCGAACCAAATTGAGATATTGCTGTGCCTTTGCATCGTTAGCGGTAGTTGAGCGATTAAAGGCTTCGGCTGCCATCAGCAAAACATCAGCATAACGAATGGCACGATGGTTATTAAGGTAGTTCAACTCAACCTGACCTGAGGTTTCGCCTTTGCGAGGATGATATTTTTGATTGTACATCCCTGTGTTCTTATAGGGAGCTACCTGATAGGTAATACCCATACCGGGGTTAGCCTGTTTGTAGGCCTCGATCTCTAAGATGGTAACTGCCTTTCTTCTGTCGCCGGTAGTAAAAGCATTAGCCAGAGAAGTGGTAGGCAAATTAAAACTCCATCCGCTGGCATAGGGCATAGAGGCATTACCATTTAAGCCGCGTACACCGCACATCTGTACTGCCAAATTACCCTGGCCACGGTTACTGCCTCCCCAATTGTAGTATGGAGAGTTATTAGAGTACTGGATCTCAAAAATAGACTCGGGGCCATTTTCTCCGGGAGAAAGAAAAACAGAGGCAAAATCACTGGGCAGTGAAAAAGCATTGGAGGTAATGACGGCATCGAGCGTAGTAGCCGCTGCATCGAACTTACCCTGATAAAGCAACACCTTACCCAACAGGGCTTGTGCAGCATACTTGGTGATACGTCCTTTCATTACTTGTGTGGCAGGGAGTGTCCCAATAGCCGCAGCCAGATCGCGTTCGATTTGTGCATAGACCTCTGCTTTAGGAGAGCGTTGCAATTTTCTGGAGTCGCTCAGTGAAAGTCGACGATCGGCGAACAGAGGCACATCTCCAAAGAATCGTACCAAATGGAAATAATAATACGCACGTAAGAAATATACCTCGCCATACAAGGCATCCTTACCTGCAAAATTCACAGCCTTTCCAGCCGGATTGAGCGCTTTGTACTGATGCATGTAATTGGCACGATTGATGCCTTCGTAAGCCGCTTGCCACAACTCGGTTAAGATGGCATTGACAGGCGTATGCGTAAAATCATCGATCTGCTGAAATGAGAGCACGTCAGAGGCATTTTCGCCACCACTGTTGGCATCGTTGGTTGCAATATCACCGATCATGGGCGCATGGGTCAACCACTGGAGCGGTGTGTAAACACTCACTGCCATGGTCCTATAGTCAGACTCCGATTGCAGATAATCCATTTCGGTAATACGAAAATCTTCTCTGGGGTTGTAATCGGTCCATTTGGTACAACCGCTGAATCCGGTGAGCAGGGTGACCAGACTCAATACATAAATGAATTGCTTTTTCATATACAAAATCGTTTTCGGGTTTATAGTTTGATGTCTAGTCCAAAAGAGAATGAACGAGCCTGGGGATATGCGCCACGGTCGATACCGGTATCCATAATGCCTCCTGCGATTTCAGGATCAAGACCGGTAAATTTGGTCAGTGTAAGTGCATTCCTTACCTGGAGATAAACACGAAGGCTCTTACATACATTTTTAAGTGAGGTGGCTGGCAAGGTATATCCCAATTGGATATTCTTTAGCTTGATAAAAGAACCATCCTGCACATAACGGTCCGAAACGCGAATATTACTATTGGCATCGGTAAAACTATAGCGGGGATAGCGAGGATCGTTGGTCTTTCCTTCGCCAGTCCAGCGAGCCAGCGTCATACGGCTGCGGTTGGTGTAGTTACCATTTCTTTCCCAGGCACTGTACACATCATTGCCGACCGATGCATAGGTAAAGGCCGTAAGGTCGATATTCTTATATTCCAGATTCAAATTC
>JBJTFT010000185.1:0-3712 GCA_046093525.1 Sphingomonadales bacterium
CAAAAAACTTGATCATAAAGCCACTCATAATGGCCCGAATAGATACTTGCAAATTAGGATCGGCAAAACTTTTAGAGGTGCGCTTGAATAAAAACAGGGTCAACCCATAAAGCAATAAATTGACCACGCTAATCACTTGTATCGCAGACCAGGGAAGAAAAGATAATTGTCCGGCCGCCAATAAGAGCAGCGATCCGGCAAGACAGATCAAAGCAAAGGAGCGTTCGTCTTTAGGTGGCTTCATACTTACTGGTTCTTAGCACCGGTCTCCTTGAATAATTTATAAAAAACGGCCGTCAACACCAATAAGGGCAACAGTGCCGTCAGCAACGGAAAACAACGCAACCAGCGATCGGCCTTAAGACCTGCAAATACGGCCAGTGACAAATACACCAGCAGCTGCGTGGCCAGTCCGGCATATCGCAAAAGATCACGCTTCGATTGAGTCGAAGAGGGCTTGGAGCCAACGCTCATAACATGAGAATTTTTCTACACAGAACCCCAGGTAGCCGTAGCCGTTGTGGCTTGCTCGGTGCTTCCCATCTCTACAACGTTAGCGCCCATATGACACTGCCCGTTGAAAGTGGCCGTGGGCTCCACTTGCAGTTTGCCCGCGTAGAGATTACCCGAGACCATACACTCCCCGCGCAGTTGTAACAACTCGCTGGCCCTGATGTTGCCGTTGACCTTACCGGTAATATCGGCTTGGCCACCTGTTACGTCACCTTCGACCACGCCAGAGTTTCCGATGATCACCTTGGCAGAGGTTTTTACGTTTCCAATAACGGTGCCGTCGATTCTAAGATCCCCACTGCTGGAGATATCACCCTTGAGCACCGTGCCGGCACTGATGAGTGTAGCATTGCCCGCGGGCAAGGTTGCATTGGTTTGCATGTCTGTTTTTGGTTTGTTGGTAAACATATAGCGTTACAATTAATTTAGTCGTTGCTTATTTCTGCCTCCGGTATGCGTAGCAGCGTTGTATCGAGTTCCGAAGCCCCTCTTCCGGCCAAGGCCTGTTGAATGCCTAACAGGTACTGGTGCTTGATAACATCCTGCCTCTCCAAAGAATCGATCCGATACTGCAACCGCTTGAGGGCGCTCACAGATTGATAATCGGTGCCGGCACCCGGAATGTAGTACTTGAGGGGGGTAAAAATGATCAATGCGGTCGTTAGGCCCACCAACACAACAAAGATCATGCTCATGGTTACATACACACTAAGCCGCGAGAGACGAAACGTAACTACCTCTTCGTACGTATCGTCGTTCATCACTACCAGGCGATAACGATTTTGCAGTCTTTTTAATCCCGACCTTAGTTCTAGCTTGGCCATATACGCTGTTCCGACTAAAGGTAAGGGGCGCCCAGCAAAAAAAGGGGAACCTCGCCCTAAAAATACCCACAAAAAATAAAGGATTTCAAATACTAAAATATTTGAATTTCAGTTAATAAGAAACTAGATTGCAAGTGAATATGCAACCTCTAACCAGATGGAAAATCGCTGGGTCGGCCTGGCTGCTGCTTTTACTTCAAAGCCCTGCCCTACTGGGCCAGACCGGCTTTAAGATCAACATACCCAAACCCAAAGAATACGAAGAGCGTGTATTGCGCTCCGAAAAGACCACCGAAGGCAAGTTACGCTCGGTTCCCCGCTTGGTTCAAAATACGGTCACCCACTACAACTTTACGTACAATGCTTCACGAAAACTGAACGAAGTAATTGACAGGGCCAAGGCAGCTTACAAGGATGATTACAGCAAGCTGATCTCTTTTTACAATTACTCCCCAAAAGCAATTCAAGCCGACTCTGTCCACCTCGATTCCGTCATACAAAAAGCCTCCTCTGGTATTGCCCTGCACGACCTGCGCAATGATTGGGTCGATAACCTTTACCTGCTATGGGGAGCCGCCTATTATTTTCAACGAAAGTTCGATTCGGCCTATCTGCTTTTTCAATTTATCAATTATTCGTTCGCTCCCCGCGAGAAGGACGGTTATTACAAAGTGATCGGAAGCGGGCGCGATGGCAACCAATCGAACAGCATCGCCAGCGAAGAGAAAAAAAATCCGGTCAAACAATTCTTTAGCACCCCGCCCAGTCGTAACGATGCCTTTATCTGGCAAATTCGTAATCATCTTGCCCAAGACGAGTATGCTGAGGCCTCTTCGTTGATCGATGTCTTAAAAAAAGATCCGGCCTTTCCCGAGCGACTGCAACCGGCCTTGCAGGAAGTCATGGCGCTTCAATTCTATAAGTTAGAGAACTGGGACAGCGCTGCCATCCATTTATCGCGCGCACTTTCTGAGGCTGCCACATCGCAAGAGAGATCTCGCTGGGAATACCTGATCGCCCAACTTTACGAAAAGGCAGGCCGCACCGAAGAGGCCTATCGGTACTATCAAAAGGTGATTCCGCGCACCACCGATCTGGTGCTCGAGATCTATGCCCGACTGGGGGCCATTCGAAATAATCGCCAAACCCTAACGGCCAATATCGACAAAAATGTAAATGAACTCCTAAAGATGGCCTCACAAGATAAATACGAGGCCTATCGGGATATTATTTACTACATGGCCGCTCAAATGGACCTTACCGGTGGTAATACGGCACGTGCCATCCGATCTTTATTGAGCAGTACCGAGGCATCCAGCAACAGCCCGCTGCAACGCAGCAAGGCCTTTTTGCAATTGGCCGAGATCGCCTATGCCAATGGCCAATACAAAGAGTCCGCTCGCTTTTACGACAGCTTACAGGTAAAGGACAGCAGCCTGGTCGAAAGCAGACAGATCGAGCAACGAAAAAAAGCGCTGCAAAGACTCATACCACATATGGATGTCATACAACGGCAAGATAGTCTTTGGAGAATAGCAAGTCTTTCCGAGGAGGAGCGAAGGGAGTGGGCCCGAAAACAACTCAGAGAATACAAAAAGCAACAAGGCCTCTCCGAAGATCCGTCTCCTTCACTAAGAGCCAGCAATCCATTGCAACCGATCACTACCAATACCTTGTTTATGCCCGGAGAAGCAAAAGGGGAATGGTACTTCTACAATGCCACCAGTCGCAGCCGTGGCCAAACAGAATTCAAGAACCGTTGGGGCAATAGACCCAATAGCGATAATTGGCGTAGACTGGGTGCATTACAGGCGATGATGAACAATATCACCGCAGGAACCGGGCTCGATTCTGCCGGTGCTGCCGGAAAGTCCGGCACTGCCCCTACCGACCTTGAATCGATCTACAATCAACTCCCCCTCTCACCGGAGCAACAACGAGTGTCGCGCGATTCGATCAGTACGGCACTTTACAACGCCGGCAAGATCCTGATTCAGGATATGGAAGACTGCTCACGCGGCGTGTCGTTACTGGAGCGCTTATTGAACAGCGATACAACCTTTCGTCCCCGCCAGGAAGTCTACATAAACCTCTATCGTTGTTATCAACAACAAGCAGACCTGCCAAGGGCCGCTCAACTAAAAGAGTTGTTACAAAAAGAATTTCCCGAAGACCCGCTCACTCGCGCCTTGTTGGGACAACAGCAATTAGCCGCTACGTATTCCAACACAGCCGATAGCATCTACCAACGCATCTACTTGCTGTTCGTCGATGGTAATTACCCTGCGGCCATCGCCCAGAAAAAAATAGCCGATAGCATGTACGGTGCCGGTCATTGGAGTCCGCAGCTGCTATACATCGAGTCGATCTATTAT
>JBJTFT010000186.1:0-5218 GCA_046093525.1 Sphingomonadales bacterium
CACCCGCTCACACACAGCCCCTTACCCACGCTGCGACCGCGGCACAGATCAAACCCCAGCTTATGATCAAATCGGGATGGGCAGCCAACCGGTACGACCAGCTGACCGACAATTACCGAGGTCGCGTCATTTTTCCGATACACAATCATAGTGGAAAGGTCCTTGGTTTCGGTGCCAGAACGCTCAAGAAAAACGATTCGGCCCCCAAGTATATCAACACCCCCGAGAACGAGATCTACAGTAAGAGCAAGATCCTCTATGGCTCTTATTTTGCACGGCAGGCCATCGATAAGGCCAATGAATGCTTATTGGTAGAAGGATATACTGACGTACTATCCCTTCACCAGGCAGGCATCGAGAATGTGGTCGCCTCCGGCGGCACGGCCCTGACCCCCGATCAACTACGGCTGGTAAAAAAATATACCAATAACCTAACGATCATTTACGATGGAGACGCCGCAGGCATCAAGGCGGCGCTGCGCGGACTCGATCTGGCCCTCGAAGAAGGATTACAGGTACAGCTGGTACTGATCCCGGACGGTGATGACCCCGACAGCTATGTCAATAAAGTGGGCGCCTCCGCTTTTCGCGACTTTGTGCAGCAGCACAAAAAAGATGTGATCCTCTTTCAACTAGAGGTGGCCCTGCGTGATGCCGGCAACGATGCGGCTCAAAAAGCAGCGGTGGTCAATCGAATGGCAGAGACCATCTCGCGCATCAATAAGGCCGAGGACTTTACCAAACAGCAAGACTACATCAAACAATGCGCGGCCGTATTAAAAATTGACGAGGCCGGTCTTCATACCCTCGTAAATAAATATATCCGCGACCGTATACAGGCCCAAGAACGAAAAGCTACGCCCCTCTCTTCGGTAGTGATCGAAGAGAACGCACAAAGATCGGCCGCCAGCGGATTTGATGAGGCCACCTTCTTGCTGCTGTTTCGCGACGAGCTGCAAGAAAAAGAGGTCGCCCGCATCTTACTCGAGTTTGGTCATCGAACCTGGAATACCTCGCAAAAGGTCAGCGACTTTATTTTAGAGGAGATCGCCGATGAAAGTCTTTTGGAGAATCAAGAGGTTCAAAATCTTGTTGAGGCCTACCGAGCTCTTCGTTCGCAAGGAGAAGAGCCTAAAGGACCTCAGTATTTTGTGCAGCATCCCGATCAGCAACTCAGTACCTTGGCAGTTTCTCTTCTCCAGTTTCCGTACGAAGAAAGCAGCCGCTGGAAAACGGAGTACAGCCAACAAACGGGTTACCAGGCAAGATTGTTCGAGCAAGACTACGACCACTTTATCTCTACTCTCTCGGCCGGGCAAGAAAGCAGCCTGCATCAGTTTTTAAAGGCCGAAGAAGACCGTTCTCCGGAGGCCATCTTGTCGGCCATACATTACCTAAAGCTTCGAAAGATCAAGCGAATGTTGCTCGAAAATCAGCAGGACATGGAACAGCAGCATAGTGCCGAAGAATTCAGCGTTCTGTTGCAAACGCACGACCATTTAAAGCAAATGGAGATGGCCTTAGCAAGGCAGGCCGGAAGCGTTATTATTCGCTAGCCACGGCTACTTCGCAACGTGTAAAGCGAAGGGCGCTCCAGACATGATCCAACTCTACGCGCTCGATACTTTCGTAACCACCACCGGTCAATTGATTCCAGCTGGCCTCGCGATTTAAGTTGGTAACGATCTTGGAAGTGCTTTTGGGATAGGCAACCCAAAACTTAGAATTTTTCTTTAAAGAAGGCATCACATCTCGCAGAATACCATTGAGTTGATTCTCATTGACTGCAAAGATCAAAGCAAAATCGATCTTTCTGCTTTTAAGCAGCGGGGTCATATTCTTGGCGAAGGAAAGCTTGCTGAATTGTTTTTCTATGGAAGAAGGAAGGCCCTGGATCAAGAGGTTTTTTTCATCGGCCAGTTGCAATTTATCAAACAAGTGTTGTGACATAGGCAAAATTTAGCAGGGGTGTAAAATTAACGATTTTTCGCCTAAATAAGACAGGGACTTTCGTTAAAATCTACCCTTTGAAAAGCGAATCTGTAAATTGATCGTTGAAAATCAGAGGATTAATTAGATCGATTTATTACGTTGCTCCCGGCGGCGATCGCGGCCTTTTAATATGGGGAGCTTACCTTCCTTGCCCTTTAATAAGCGACCGATATTCTTTTGGTGAGTTAACAAGACCAGTAAGGCCACGGTAATGGCAAAAACACGGTAAAGCGGATTATCGACATTAAAAACCACCAAAATAAAAATGGGAAAGCTAAGGCTGGCCAATATGCTGCTCAACGAAACAAAACGGGTCAAAAATAAGACCAACGAGAAAACGGTTACACAACCTACGGCCGTGAGTGGGGAGATGCCGAGCACCATCCCAAAAATGGTAGCTACCCCCTTTCCTCCTCTAAAATCGGCCCAAATCGGAAAGATGTGCCCCAGCACAGCGGCCAACCCCAGCAAGGTCTGCAGGTTTTGAAAAGCCATCCCCTCGGGCTCGTATTCAGGAAGCAAAAGGGCAAGTTGTACAGCAAGCACGCCCTTGACCATGTCGGCGATCATTACTAGAGTTCCCCATTTAGGGCCAAGCACCCGATAGACATTGGTAGCGCCGGCATTTCCACTACCGTATTCTCTGATATCGATACCAAAAAAGCGACGACTGACCAGGACGGCCGTGGGAACACTACCTAAAAGGTAGGCAATGAGGATGAGCAGGATCTCGTTCATTACAAACTGGCTTAACAAAAATATGACAATTTGTTAATATGCCAGCCGCAACATCAACCAGTCGCCTTGCGCTTGGACAGACACGACACAAAGCCCCAATGAGGTACAAGCGGGTTCTATGATGGCTCGATCGGAAATAAGCAGCCCGCTCAAGAGCAGCTGCCCCCCTTTTCGTAACAAGCGAACCAAATCGGGCATATGCGCTACCAGAATAGTAAGATTGATGTTGGCCAATATATACTCGAAGGCACCGGCAGAGGGAGGCTGGTCTGCCAGCGAGAAATTTATTTGCGCGCACTTGTTAACACTTGCATTTTCGATGGCATTTTCTATGCTCCATGGATCGTTGTCGATAGCCACTATTTGAGAGGCCCCCAGTTTGGCAGCCACAATGGCCAATATACCGGTACCCGTTCCAAAATCAAAAACTGTTTGACCCTCCAAGTTCAACCTGCTCATCTCGGCTGCCATCAACTGTGTAGTAGCATGATGCCCGGTTCCGAAACTCATTTTGGGCGTAATGACGATCTCGTGTTGGGTGTTATTGCAGGCAGGATGAAAAGAAGCCCTGATATGCAAAAAAGATCCGATCGTAACGGGCTCAAAATTCGATTCCCATGCTGCATTCCAATTCGTGGGTTGTATCTCTTTTACTGTGTAAGAGAGGGTAAATGTCTCAACTATCGCAGCGAGCTCTGCCGGATCGAATTGCTGCGTAGGAAGGTACGCATGCAACGAATGTTCCCTTTCTTCAAATCCTTCGTAACCTGCCTCTCCCAGCAATGCGATCAGCGCATCGGTTTGCGCTGGTGTAACGGAGCTGAATGTAATTTCGGTATAGGAGCTTGTCATAAATACTAAAGAATGGAAATTACCTACTTGGTATAAAAAAAGCCCTGCCGAAGCAGGGCTTACTGATGTGATTATAGATTATTCGTTTTCTGCGGGCGCCTGCTGATCGGGCTTGGGGATCAGTGCCTTTCTCGAAAGTTTGAATTTTCCGGACTTCGGATCGGTACCGATCAATTTCACTTTCATAGGGTCCCCTTCTTTGACCAATCCTTCGAGCGTTTCGAGTCGCTTCCAGCTAACCTCACTGATGTGAACCAATCCTTGCTTACCAGGTAAAAACTCAACAAAGGCTCCAAAAGGCATAATGGACTTCACAACGGCATCATAGGTGTCACCGATCTGTGGCACAGCAACAATACCCTTGATCCACGATACGGCCTTATCTACTCCTTCTTTGTTTACACTAAAGATGCTAACCTCACCTCTGTTATTTATCTCCTCGAGGGTGATCGTCGTTCCGGTTTCGCGCTGGATCTCTTGAATCACTTTACCACCGGGCCCGATGACCGCTCCAATAAATTCCTTATCGATGAACAACTTGACCATACGGGGTGCATGCGGCTTAACATCTTCGCGAGAAGCAGGAATACAGGTGTACATGGCATCCAAAATATGCAAGCGACCACGGCGAGCCTGGTCGAGGGCCTTACGCATCACTTCCATCTTAAGTCCGTCTACCTTGATGTCCATTTGCACACCGCAAATACCATCGCGAGTACCGGTCACTTTAAAATCCATATCG
This sequence comes from Sphingomonadales bacterium, assembly GCA_046093525.1. Classification (GTDB taxonomy): domain Bacteria; phylum Bacteroidota; class Bacteroidia; order Chitinophagales; family Chitinophagaceae; genus JJ008. The sequence goes on from JBJTFT010000186.1 coordinate 4,325, forward strand.
CCCAAGTGATCCTCATCACCTAATATATCGGTTAAGATAGCATACTTATCTCCTTTGGTAATAAGACCCATGGCCACTCCCGATACGTGCTTGGGAATACCCACACCGGCATCCATCAAAGCCAGCGAACCGGCACAGACCGTAGCCATCGAAGAAGATCCATTCGATTCTAAAATATCGCTGACCACACGAACCGTGTATGGAAAGTCTCCGGTAGGCATCATTTGCTTGAGCGAACGTTGGGCAAGATTACCGTGTCCTACTTCGCGACGGCTTTGACCACGCATCATCTTTACCTCACCGGTAGAGAATGGAGGAAAATTATAGTGTAAATAAAACTTGGAATCAACGGACTTGGCTGCACTCTCGACCAACAACTCATCCATTGGTGTTCCGAGGGTGACAGTGGTTAACGATTGGGTCTCTCCGCGAGTAAATAAAGAGGAACCATGCGGAGAGGGTAATACATCGACCTCCATATCGAGCGGACGAACCGTTTCGAGATCGCGTCCATCGAGGCGGACTTTCTCGTCGAGTATCATATCTCTGACCACGTCATACTGAAGATCGCCATAATAGACACCGGCTAATTTCTTGGTCAGGTCAGGCAAACTCTCCGCATCAGAAAGACCAGCTTCCTTTTTAAGATAGCTCATCAGCTCGGTCTTGATGGCATCAAAGCGACCGGAGCGTTCGTGCTTGCTCAGTTTTCCTTTTGCCACTTCGTAAACTTTAGGTTGCGCAAAGGCGTAGATCTTGGCCTTTAGCGCTTCGTCTGTGGCAGGCTTGGTATACTCTCTTGTCGTGGTCACACCCGCCATCGCTCTTAATTCTTGTTGGGCCTTTACCTGTATGCGAATAGCATCATGTGCCAGTTCGAGCACCTTACAAAGA
>JBJTFT010000187.1:0-6687 GCA_046093525.1 Sphingomonadales bacterium
AAAAAAAAGCGACCCCCTCTTCGATCTTCTCTTTTGGCAACAGATCGATCTTATTGAAAAGTACGACAGCCGGGACCTTTAATTGCAGCGATTCAAAGATCGCGTGTGCCGCTTGCCAGTCATCGCGTCCATCGACCAGCAACAAAGCCAGGTCGGCATCTTCGAGTGCACTACGCACGGCCTCCATCATTTTCTCGTGCAGCTTGTACCTGGGCGTAATAATACCGGGCGTATCGGAAAAGACCAATTGATAGCGCTCGGTGGTAAGGATCCCCTTAATGCGATGACGAGTGGTCTGAACCTTCGGAGAGACAATAGCCAGCTTCTCTTCCATCAACGCATTGAGAAGAGTACTCTTGCCGGCATTGGGCAATCCAAAAATATTTACAAATCCTGCCTTCATAGGTGCAAAAAATGCGGACCACTACGCTAATTAAAAAGTCCGCCGGGTGAGGCGGACTGGCTGTTGCGAAGGGGAGGATCGAACTCCCGACCTTTGGGTTATGAGCCCAACGAGCTACCGCTGCTCTACTTCGCGATATGGCGCAAAGCTATGGCCTTTTTTTGTTTTTTCCTAACTTTGACTGCTACAAGTTTCCCGGGGTGTTTCCGACTGCGGTCGGTCACTGAGATCAAACCCGTTGAACCTGGTCAGGGTAATGCCTGCGAAGGGAAGGATATAGACGATATTCCTCTTCTGCACCGCGTTGCCTCTTGTTTTTTAACTATAAAAAGTAAAAAAATGAAGAGGATTTTTTTTGTGCTTTACTACCTGTATTTCTTTTTGCCGAGCTGGGCACAACCGTTGACGAAAAAAGAGGCTGCTGACACAAATCGTAGCGTAGCCAAACCGGACTCTATTGCCAGCGATAGTTTTTACTGGCTGATGCCGGCCGATGTCAGAGCGGTTCGGGCCGGAGAGAATACTCCGTTCACACGCACCAATATCACCAAAAAAGAAATTAGCTTACTGAATCTTGGCACCGATATTCCGTTCTTGCTTCAATCGACCCCTTCTGTAGTGGCTCATTCCGATGCCGGTAACGGCATTGGCTATACAGGCATACGAATAAGAGGTACCGACGCTACGCGAATCAATATTACGCTCAACGGTGTACCCTTTAATGACGCAGAGAGCCAAGGTACTTTCTTTGTAAACCTGCCCGACTTTCTGTCATCGACAGGTAGCATTCAGATTCAACGAGGGGTAGGAACCTCCACCAACGGTGTCGGAGCCTTTGGAGCCAGCATCAACTTGAGCACCTACGACCCCCGACCCGAAAAGTACCTGGAGCTCAATAATAGTTACGGCTCCTTTCAATCGCGAAAGCATACCCTCAAAGCCGGCACAGGAAATATAAATGGATTCAGTACCGATATTCGACTCTCCTCCATTCAAAGCGACGGATATATTGACAGAGCCTCTAGTGACCTTCGTTCCCTCTATTTGTCAAGTGGCTACCAACAAAAAAATACACAAGTGCGGCTGACCCTGTTTTCGGGTAAAGAAAAAACCTATCAATCCTGGTATGGCATCTCCGAAGCCGATCTGAAAAGTGGCAACCGCACGGTCAACTACGCGGGAACAGCGCGCCCGATAACCCCGTACGAGAACGAAACAGACAACTATACCCAAACGAATTACCAACTATTCGCCGAACATCGCCTGGCTGCCAACTGGCAACTCAACACCACGCTGTTTTTAACCAGAGGTAAAGGATATTATGAGCAATACCGCGCCAACGAAAAATATGAACGTTATCAGCTAACAGCCCCCGTAGTGAATGGCGTAACACAAGTTCGTGCCGACTTTATCAGACAGCTGTGGCTGGATAACTATTTCTATGGCCAGCAGCTCAACGTGCGGTATCAACATAAGAAGACCGATTGGATGCTGGGCACACATCTGTCTACTTATGACGGCGACCACTATGGCAAATTGATCTGGTCTACCCACGGACTATCGTCTCCTCATCGATGGTACAACAACAACGGATTAAAAAAAGACCGATCGATCTATGTAAAACAGCAAACGGAAATAGCCCCGCATTGGTATGCCTTTTATGACGTTCAGTTTCGTCACGTGCAATATAGCATGGACGGATTTAGGGATAATCCGACATTGGCCGTCAACACGCGTTTTTCCTTCTTGAACCCGAAAGTGGGCATTACCTACCGAAAAGACGGATGGCGATCTTATTTTTCGTACAGCAAAGGAAGCAAAGAACCCAATCGTGATGATTTCGAGGCTGGCGCAGCACAACGCCCCTCACCGGAGCAACTACATGACATAGAAGTAGGAATCGAAAAACAGAAGGCAGATTATCAGTGGAGTCTCACCGGCTACTACATGTACTATAAAGATCAATTGGTGCTGACCGGAAAGATCAATGATGTGGGCGCTTACACCCGATCGAACGTGCCTCGCAGTTATAGGACCGGCATAGAGCTACAAGGACAAGTACGTTTGCTGAGCTGGCTCCACGCCAGCGCAAATCTAACGCTGAGCAGTAACCAGGTAAGAGACCTCGAGGAGTTCATTGACGATTACGATCAGGGTATTCAGGTTCGCACGCTTTACGCCCGATCGACACTGGCCTTCTCTCCCTCCTGTACCGGCAATGGAACGCTAACGATAACTCCACTAAAAAATATTTCCCTCTCACTCTACAGTCGCTATGTGAGTCGACAATACCTGGATAATACGCAACAGGCAAGCAGAAGTCTCGATGCTTTTTTTGTACAAGACGCGCGAATCGTTTATACCAAAAGGGGAAAGAAGATCAAGGAGTGGAGCATCAATGGCTCCATCAATAATTTGCTAAACACGGCATACGAACCGAATGGCTACACCTTTAGTTACATAGCAGGAGGCCGGTTAACGACCGAAAACTATTACTTTCCAATGGCAGGCATCAACTACCTGCTGGGCGTCAATATTCGCCTTTAAGCAAAGAAAAATCAAAAATATAGCAGACTACTTTCCGAACTGCTGCTGCCAAGCCAGCATGCCCCCGACCAGATTGCGGGTATGCTTGTAGCCCAGCGCATCCAAGAACATACAGGCCATCATACTGCGCTGGCCGCTGCGGCAGTGAATGATGATCTCATCCTCCTTATGATCCTCTAGATCGTCGAGTTGCATGGACTGTATCTTTCCCAGCGGAATGAGGGTGGCCCCAATATTGAACTCTGCATATTCGTGCGGTTCGCGACAATCGATGATCGTCAGTTTCTCTCCGCTATCGAGGCGAGCCTTTACTTCTTCTACGGTTATTGTATCCATAATCGTTAATTATTCAGCGTGTCCAGCGCAGGGCGATCGATACCGATCCAGATGTCTACCAATTGCCCGGGGCGTATCCTAACCGGAAGACCATCCTCATCAAGTCGGGCAGGACTTTGCCGGTAAATGAATCCCGACAAGGTATCGCGCAAACCGGCGTCCAGCACAATGGCTCCAAAACCCAGCCGACTGCTATCCATAATGGCTTTGGCATCGAAATAACTCAACCCGATCAGGCCGGGTACCGCAAGGGGTTGGTCTCCGACCCCATCACCCAGGACCAACGTGATCAAACTTCCTTTTCGAAGCCGGGTGCCCGCCGTAATGGGAGACCCGTTGTACCGCTGCTCCAATACGGCGTTACGGGCAAAATCGGGACGAAAAAGCGTATCACCCACCTTCAGATCCATGGTACCCAATACCACTTCGGCATTGCGAAAACTATAGCCGATCAGGTTAGGCATCTCGACCAGGGGAGGATCTACACTTCGTACAATCAGCAAGATCGTTCGGTTCGCCTTGACTACCTCGTCGGCGTCCGGTATTTGCTTGATGATCTGTAACGGAGGAATGGTGTCTACATACATCGAATCTTGTATCTCGTAATCGAATCCTGCTTTTTCCAATAGCAGTTTGGCTTCCTCGAAACTCTTGCCGGTCAGGTTAGGCACCGTAGCGGCGTTACCATGTCCGGTAACCCATCCCAACGACAACAAAAACAAGCCAAAGAGCAACAAGGCCAGTACTAATCCGACCACTACGTTAAACCACAATGACCTTTTGGTAATAAAATCGAACATGCCGATTATTGTTTATCCGTATACGTTAGACAATCCTCCAGCAGCATCTTATAAAATTCACTGAGAGAAGTACCCGCGCTTCTCACTTGTTGTGGAATAATACTGGCCTCGCTTTGTCCGGGAATGGAATTCAACTCGAGCATATAAGGCTGCTGCTCTGTTGCGTTGTAAATAAAATCGATCCGTACCACTCCGCGACAATTAAAGGCCCGATAGACCTGCCGGGCGGCCGCTCTTATCTTTTCGGCCATTTGTTCATCGATAGCGGCAGGGGTTGTCTCTGTTGACTTTCCCTGATATTTAGCTTCGAAATCAAAAAAGGGCATATCCGTGTCGGCCTTTACTTCGGTGATAGGCAATACGGTGATGACCCCACCGACGCTGAATACCCCTACCGTAAATTCTCTTCCCTGTACCATCTCTTCGATAAGCACCTGATCGTCTTCGGCAAATGCTTTTTCGAGGGCCTGTTGCAATGCTGCCCCGGGTTGATCCACCTTTGACATGCCAATACTGGATCCCCCATTGTTAGGCTTTACGAATAAGGGAAACTGCAACGAGGCCGCTAGTTGTGCCGCATCGTGTGGCTGACCTTTGATGAGAAGTACCGACCTGGCCACAGCAATACCGGCGGCTGCGGCAACGGCCGTAGCATAGCGCTTGTTAAACGTAAGTGCCGAGGTAGTGGCATCACAACCCGTATAGGGAATCCCCAGCATCTCGAAATATCCTTGCAGCTTTCCGTCTTCTCCGGGCGTTCCATGCATGGCGATAAATACAGCATCGAATTGCAGACGACGACCTTCGATCGTTACCGAAAAATCATCCTTGCAAACCGCCGTACGCGTTTCGTCTGCTGCACTATGAAACCAACCCGCACGCGTTATATCGATCCAATGAACTTCAAACAAAGCCGGATCGAGTTGTTGACGAATGGTATTGGCAGTGCGATACGAAATAACCGATTCTCCGGAGTAACCGCCGGTAACCAATGCTATTTTTTTAAGACTCATGGGTGAGGTAAGAAAACTAAATGTGGAGCTTTTCTTTTTTCTCCATCAATTGCTCTACGGTCTCTTTGTACAACTCATCAGGAACACAGAAATCTACAGGACAAACGGCCGCACACTGGGGTTCTTCGTGAAAACCCTGGCATTCGGTACACTTGTTGGGAGTGATATAATAGGTATCGGCTGCGATGGGTTGATTTTTTTGATCGGCACTTACGACCGTGCCATCCACGAGGGTAAAAGCTCCCTTGACCGTGGTACCATCGGCAATGGCCCACTCCACACCGCCTTCGTAGATCGCGTTATTGGGGCATTCGGGTTCGCAAGCTCCGCAGTTGATACATTCTTCGGTTATCTTAATGGCCATACATGATGAATTAAATGTTGACTAGTACTTTTGCATTACAAATTTAACTGAGCGGCATGAATTTACCACAACGAATTTCTTTGTTGATCCGGCTGGGAGAGTACCTGCAGGCCAATGGTCCGGCCTGGCAAGAGGTCAAGCTAAAGGCCGAGCAGCAGAATGCCTGGTTTACCGAAGACTTTATAGACCATGCCGTAAACCACATGGCCCGCCAGTGGTTAACCCGTGCTACACTGGAACAGTGGGCCGCCTCCGAACAGGTTCCGGACCAACCAATGGCTCCCAAAACAGTGGCCGTGGTGATGGCCGGTAACATTCCGCTGGTAGGGTTTCATGACTGGCTCGCCATTTTTATCAGTGGGCACCGTGCACTGGTCAAACTTTCCTCAAAAGATGCCGTACTGTTGCCTCATCTTTTTGAGCAGCTGCTCGTATGGGAGCCGGCCTGTCTGCCCTATGTGCAAATAGCAGAAAGACTAAACGGCGCCGATGCTTATATCGCGACTGGCAGCAACAACTCCGCTCGCTACTTTTCTTACTACTTTGGAAAATACCCTCACCTCATTCGCAAGAATCGCACGGCCGTGGCCTTGCTGAGCGGACAAGAGACCATGGCCGAACTCTTAGCACTGGCCGATGATGTGCACCTGTACTTTGGCTTGGGATGCAGAAACGTATCAAAGCTATATGTTCCGGCGGGCTATGACTTTGTTCCCCTACTGGATGCTTTTAAAAAGTATGCGCCACTCAGCGAACATCACAAGTACAAGAACAACTATGACTACCAACTGGCCTTGCTGATCTTGAATAAAAAGTACTACATGACCAACGGCACGCTCTTGCTCACCGAAGAGGAATCGTTGTTTGCGCCCCTGGGGCAGCTGCATTACGAATATTACGATCATCCCTCCCAAACCCTGAGTACCACCCTGGCCCACGCCGATTTGCAGTGTTTGGTAGGATTCGGCGGTCTCCCGGTCGGCTCTAGCCAGCACCCTTCGATCGATGATTACGCGGATGGGGTCAACACCCTTGCCTTTCTCAACAAAAAAATGTTAAACTGACAGCGTCGTTACACCAACCGACCTGACAGTTTGTTATTTTGCAAGTCGCGGGCCTAAAATTTGCTCCGCTACAATAAAGACTTTTGCTATGAAATGGAAACAACTCCTACTGGTGATCGGTGTTAGTGCGGTGTCTGCCGTAAGCAGCGTATGGTTGTAC
>JBJTFT010000188.1:0-3668 GCA_046093525.1 Sphingomonadales bacterium
CTGAATCTTGCCATTGGGATACACTTGACGACACCCTACTACGCCTACCCTGGCATGCTCCTGAAGAAATTGATAGGTCTTTCCAATACTATTCTCTGTCAGCAACGTGTCGCTGTTCAACAGCAGATAACAATGACCGGAGGCAGCCGCAATCCCCAGGTTATTTCCCGCCGAAAAACCGACATTGGTCGGGCTCTTGATCAAGACGAGTTGGGGAAACTCCAGCAAAAAATCATTCGCATCGCGCTCGGCAGAGGCATTGTCTACCAAAACGATCTCAACGGGAACCGTCTTCGTATGGGCATACACCGACCGAATACAAGCAGCCGTGAGAGAAAAGGTGTTATAGTTTATGATGATGACCGAGACCATTACCAAAGACTAAAAGGATTCTTGATGATACCCAGCCGAACGAAAAGCCGGTAGAGCCCGGGCATGAATTTGGCCAGGGCAACCTTAAGCGCATTGAGTGTAGTAAAAAGATGGACATCTCCCAGATACTGCTCATGCTTCTTATAAAAAAAGGCGGCGGCCTCCAGATATTTGGTTCTGTCGGCACTGTGCACCATGGAGTGCGACAGCACACGATATTCAAAAGCGGCCATAGGTAGATAGTAAAAACGGGCCCCGGAAAAGGCCACCCGTAACCAAAAATCCCAATCGGACCACATCATGATCGAGCGGTTCTCATCAAACCCGCCGATGCGCTCCCAAGCGGATCTTCGAAAAAGAGCACAAGCGTCTATGTAGTTTGAAAGCATCAGCCGTTGCAAATTAAAGGACCCTACGGTAGAATAGCCTGCCTTTTCTCCAAATAGCAGGGCATCACCATACACCACCCCTACCTGGGGCTCTTGTAAGAAAATCGGCAAGGCTCGCTGTACAAATCCGAAACATAATTTATTGTCGCAATCGAGCGGCAAGATAAGGCCACCCAGCGCCTTTCGTATACCGGTGTTTCTGGCAGCCCCCAGACCTTGATTGGATTGTGTCAAGACGATAATGCCTTGCTCCGACAATTGCCCTAACTTTTGCTTCGTAAAAGGATCGGTAGACCCATCATCCACGATAATGTGCTCATAAGCGATATCGGCCAGCGATGCACGTACGCTCTGGACCATTTCATCGAGGTAGATGCCGTGGTTATAGCAAGCCGTTATAATTGAAACTTGAACTGACATGGCAGATCAGGAAAAAGCTTTATTGATGGCAAAGGTAGTCTCTGAACGCTCCTCTATCGAAAACCCGTGTCGGGAAAGTAACCGGTGAATAAGTTGTCTATCGGCCTTGTCATCGTGGATCTCCACCAAAACCAGTCGGGTATGTTGCAGATACGAGAGGTCCGCTTGCTCGGAAAACACATCCGCTTCGCTGCCCTCTATATCGATCTTTAAAATATCGAGGCGGTCCCAACCGGTACGATCAAGTATCTTCTTAACCGCTATGCTATTGACACCGGTCGGTGCAGTTGAAGGCCTTACAGAAAAAGACCAATCCTTTTTATCACCCCCTTGACGATCTATGGTAACCGAAATTCCGGAACGAGACAACAACGCGGCCTGAACAGCCTGCGCAGCAGCGCCCGATGATGCACAACGCAGGTTATGCTCGAGTACCTTATAATTATCCGGGTCTGGCTCGATGGCTACCAAGGAGGCCCCGGGAAAAGCTGCTAAAAAATACAAGGAGGTGTATCCCACGTTCGCCCCTGCATCCACAATACGAAGCGCATGCTCCTCTTTTTTTGTAGCCCGAAGCCATTCCACGGCAAAACCATATTCCTGATCAAGAATGATTTGCTGCAGTACTTCGAGGTCGCTATGCGGAAAACGTCGGGCACGAAGCTGCCGAAATATACCATAGTCAAAGACCACGGTGTCGGCATGGTGATGAATGGAATTGATAAGCCTCTTTTGCTGCAGCGTACGCAACGTCCAAAAAGTGCGAAGCGGATAACCGATAAATCGTCGGTAGACAGACCTGAGGGTACGATATAGTGAGCGTATCATAATTTTTTGGCCACCGCTACATAATTGGTGGTACTGATCGGATTGTGATCGATCGCCTCTAATGCACCAAAGATCAAGTTAAATAAGATATAAAGCCGCAGGGTGTTGAATAAAAAGCGTACCGGCCATAGCTTGCTACCACAAAGCGCATGGACCAAGGATTGCCCGGCCAGAGCCCATGCCCCTCCGTTCTCTTCTATGGACTGCACCGAAAATCCGGTGGAACGAAGCAGCTGCTCAAACCCATATCGGGTAAAGCGAAAAAAATCATGTGGCTCCTCGTGCAAGGGCCAATAGAATGGTCCGGACAAGATCAAACATCCGCCGGGTCTGACCAGCCGAAAGGCTTCGGCCAATAATTGCCGATGATCGTAAACATGTTCGATGGTCTGGGTGCAAAGTATCGTATCGAAGCTGTTGTCAGAAAGGGGGATGGCCGTGGCAGAACAAATGATATCGACCTTCTGTAAATGAGATTGCTCCATATCCACACCCACGTAACGCGTTACATCGGTCGAGAAAAGTGAGGCATAAGGCTTATTACCACAGCCTATATCAAGAACCTCGCCCCTTCCATGCTGGGCTATGGCACGCCGCAGGGACTTAAAAAAAGGGGCATAATGTAAAAAATCACGGCTCCGCCAAGTGATGGCTGCTGCAGTAATTCGCTGATTGGTTGCTTTGGTGTCCAAGGCAGAAATTGATGCATAAAGGTAAGGCATCGGCTTATTCGGACAGACTCAAAAATCGATCGAGCGCCTCTTGCATGCCTGGCAACCAGTGATACTGCACATTGCGAGTGTAATAATGATGCAGATCATACTGGACAGGGGTGCTGATACCGCCAAGTACGTCCGGCAAATGATCTAACCCCCATTGATTAGCCGCATGGAAAGCATCGAGGAATTCGGTCGACAAAGCGATCGAAGAGAACCAAGCCGCAAAAACGAAAGGAAGGCCGGTAAATTGTTTCCAGGCAATACCGAGGTCGTAACAATATGCAAAATCATTTCGGTATCGAAGCGCTCTGTCGCCAATGATCAGCCCGGCTCGATGATCGTTTATCTGACCGATGTACGCATCGCCCGCAGTTGGCTCGAAAGAGACCGTCCGCTTAAAATAATGCCGCATTAAAATGCGAAGAAGCGCTACCGAGCTGCGGCTTTGATAATCGAGCATGATGGTTCGGATAGCCTCGATCGGCACCTGGCTGAACAAACAAACCGACGCGATCTCACCTTCCGTCGCGATACAATGTGAACCAACTCGCTGTAGTCCGGGCATTTCCTTTTTCAGGGCCACGGGAACCAGTCCCAGATCGATCGCTCCACTTTTAAGTTGCGCAGCAATGTTGGCAGGATAATCCAGCGTTAAACTGATCTGATCGCGAATGGACGTTCTTTCTAACCCATAAAGCAGGGGTCTTGTGTTAAGGTAGTTAACGATCCCAACCCGTATCTTCTTCAAATTAACTAAATTTGTGGGCACAAAGGTACTGGATCAGCCGTCCATAAACCAATAGAATTCATGGAACGCAGCACACTCACCGCCATAGCCGCCATTGACGGCCGATACCGAAGCCAGGTACAGTCGCTCGAAGAGTATTTCTCCGAGTTTGGCCTAATCAAATACAGAATTCTGGTAGAGGTTCATTACCTC
>JBJTFT010000189.1:0-3638 GCA_046093525.1 Sphingomonadales bacterium
ATTTTCCATCATGCGCAGTACAATTTTAACTAATACATAAAGGTCTCTTATAGCATCTGTGTATTCGTATTGATCGGTGTTATCGGATCTTTTTTAAACGGCTTTAATTATGGAGTTGAGTTCAACGGAGGAAGAAGCTACACGGTGCAGTTTCCCCAACCTGTCGATGTAGAAAAAATCAGAACAGAACTCAATCAGGCTTTCGAAGGTGAGAATACCATCATCAAGACCGTTGGCGATAACGCTAAGCTCGATATCACCACATCTTACCTGATCAAAGACACGCGCGGCCCTGTGGCCGATTCGATCGTTGAGTACAAGCTCTACGAAGGACTCAAGAACTATATGCCCGCGGGCATCAGTTTTCAGGAGTTCAAATCGGATCGCTACATTCCGCAAACCAAGAAAGTGTTGCCCACTATCTCTGACGACCTCAAGTCCGGAGCGGTCAAGGCGACCTTATTTGCGTTGCTCGTTATCTTCTTGTATATCTTCTTGCGCTTCCGCGACTGGCGCTACTCACTGGGTACGATCGTGGCCCTCTTGCATGACGTTTTCGTAACGCTGATCGTCTTCTCGTTTGCCAAAGACCTCGTTCCCTTTCCGCTCGAAATCGACCAGCACTTTATTGCGGCGGTACTGACGGTGATCGGATTTTCGATGAACGATACGGTGATCGTGTTTGACCGTATTCGCGAGGACACGCGCCTAATGCCCTCTGCTTCTCGTGCGGAGATCATCAATCGCGCCATCAACGAAACCCTCAGCCGTACGATCATGACCTCGTTGACGGTGTTTTTGACCATCCTCATCTTATTCTTGGTAGGTGGTGAAGTAACCCGCGGGTTTGCGTTTGCCATGTTGATCGGCGTATTGACCGGAGTTTACTCTTCGATCTTTGTTGCCGCTCCTATCTTGGTTGACTTGGAAGGAAAAAAATCCGGCAAGACAAAAAGTTAATGGATGCCTTAGTGCTCAACTAAAATCCCGCTCGTTGAACGAGCGGGTTTTTTTTATGCCTGTTACTATACCGGAGACCGGATGGCAAAGAGTAGAACTACACGGCAAAACTGGTACCGCACCCACAGGTCTTGCTGGCATTGGGATTACTGAAGGTAAAACCCCTGTTATCGAGCCCGTCGTGCCAATCGACCTCCATGCCCAGCAAATAGATCTCGTGGGCCTTCTCCATACTGCAGGGAATACCCTCGATCTCGAACAATTGATCGCGTTCAGTGGGGGCATCGAACCCCAGTACATAGGTCATTCCGGAACATCCCCCCCCCTTGACTCCAATTCGCAACCGTTGGGTCTTGTCAAAATCAGGCGCCTCCATAAGCTTGGTGATCGCCTTGACGGCTCCGGGGGTAAGGGCTACAGGTAAGGTATTTGTCATTTCCATACTGCAAAATTATAAAAACCTGCGATTTCGCTATACTTTTACAGCCTCGTGCCGGATTTTAACATGAATATAGACCTTGTTACCCTACTGTTGCTGGTGCTGCTGGCACTAGCCATTGGGGGGCTCGTATTGCTCAGAAGCCGAAATCCGCTACCGCCCACCGGCGATTTTCAGACCCTGCAACTTCGCTTGCAAGCCTATGAGCGGCTGGTATTGCTGGCCGAACGCATTGCCCTACCCCACCTGATCAGCAGACTTAACAACCCATCGGCGACCAGCGATGAAATGAAAGCGTCGCTGATCGAAACTATCAAGCAAGAGTTTGACTATAACAGCACACAGCAGCTTTATGTAAGCGCCACCGCTTGGGAAGCCGTTCGCAATCTTAAAGAACAAAATATATTGCTCATCAATCAGGTGGCCGCTTCACTAGGCTGGCAGGCTACCGGGGCCATGTTAAATAAGAAGCTTTTGGAACTTCTGATCGCTCAACAAGACAAACCATTGGACGATGTTGTCAAAGCCGTTTTGAACGAAGAGGCCAAACGTTTGATGCGTTGAGCTCAATTTGCACGCTATGAACGAACAGGAACGCCATACCGACTCGTCGATCCCCATCAAGAAAATATATACCGGGCAAGACCTTCCCGCCCAAGATACAGGCATGCCGGGCGCCTTCCCTTTTACGCGCGGCGTACAAGAAGACATGTATCGGGGCAAACTATGGACCATGCGCCAATACGCGGGTTTCTCGACAGCAGCAGAGAGCAATAAACGGTATCACTATCTTCTATCACAAGGAGTAAGCGGATTAAGCGTTGCCTTCGATTTACCTACGCAGATCGGCTACGACAGCGATCACGAGCTGGCCGATGGAGAGGTAGGTAAAGTAGGAGTTGCGATCGACTCAATAGAGGACATGCAGGTCTTGTTCGATAAGATCCGGCTCGAAGAGGTCAGTACCTCCATGACCATCAATGCCACCGGTTTTATTTTACTGGGACTCTACGCAGCCGTAGCCAAACAGCAGGGAGCCGATCTAAAAAAGATCAATGGCACCATTCAAAATGACATTTTAAAAGAGTATGCGGCGCGAGGTACCTACATCTATCCACCCAAACCCTCCATGCGGATCATCACCGATCTTTTCGAATGGTGCAGCCGTGAGATCCCAAAATGGAATACTATCTCAATCTCTGGCTATCATATCCGGGAGGCCGGCAGCACCGCCGTACAAGAGATCGCTTTTACACTGAGCAACGGTAAGGCCTACGTGCAAGCGGCCTTAGAAAAAGGACTCGACATCAATGTTTTTGGAAAACGACTTTCGTTTTTCTTCAATGCTCACAATAACCTATTCGAAGAAGTGGCCAAATTCAGGGCCGCTCGGCGTATGTGGGCACAAATCATGAAAGACCTGGGGGCAACCGATCCAAAAGCCATGATGCTTCGTTTTCATGCGCAGACAGGCGGCAGCACCCTGACCGCACAACAGCCGCTCAATAATATCGCAAGGGTAACCATACAAACGCTGGCAGCGGTATTAGGCGGTACGCAATCGTTGCACACCAATGGCTATGATGAAGCGCTAAATCTTCCTACCGAAGAGGCCGCGGCCATTGCCCTTCGCACCCAACAGATCGTGGCATTCGAAAGTGGTGTAGCTGACACCGTAGATCCGCTGGCGGGCTCTTATTTTGTAGAATCACTCACGGCGTCGGTAGAGAAGGAGGCTTGGAAACTGATCGAAACCATCGATGCCATGGGGGGCAGTGTAACGGCCATCGAAAAAGGGTTTATGCAAGAAGAGATCGCTCGGAGTGCTTACCAGCACCAGCAACAAACCGAGCTGGGGCAAAAAATTATCGTAGGTGTCAACAAATTTCAGACGACCGAAAAAAACAACACTCCTTTGTTTCGCATCGACGACAGTATACGTATAGAACAATGCGAGAAGCTAAGACAACTTAGAAACGGGCGCAATAACACTGTTTGTGAATCGCTTCTGACCTCGCTACGACAAAATGCGGTGGATGGCACAAATATAATGCCGACGGTGCTCCAGGCAATAGAGGCCAAGTGCACCTTGGGAGAAATTTCAGATACCCTGCGGGGAGTTTTTGGGGAATATCGCCAGTAATTGCTCGCTTACACCACTAAAGATGGCGCCTAAAGATAGAGGCGCAAGAGCGATACTATTTTTTCGCAGCTGATGAGGTCCACGTATCTTTTAAAC
>JBJTFT010000190.1:0-11976 GCA_046093525.1 Sphingomonadales bacterium
AAGCTAACGCAAAAGAACAGTAGCTTTTGCCCTATTACTTATTATGTACTGGAGCGGTTGATGCAAACGATTCCCCTGCGCTGAGTACATGCGTGCGGTTGATCTGCTCACAAACAATGGCCGGTCTGGTGCCGTAGAAAAAGAGTAAACACGCTAGTGAAGCGGCTTTTCAACGGAGTGTTTTTATCAATACTCAAATTTGCGCAAGGCGGGTGCTTTGAACCAGGTAACCGCTGTGATGAGCAGCGTCATACATCCCCCAAAAATAACGGAAGGAACCAACCCCATACCGGCCGCGGCCACTCCACTTTCGAACTGGCCCAGCTCATTCGAAGAATTGATGAACATCGAATTGACCGCAGAGACCCTTCCACGCATATCGTCGGGAACGAAGAGTTGCACCACGGTGCCCCTGATAATAACACTGACGCCATCGAAAAGACCTGATACCAGTAAGGCAAAAAAGCTTAGCCAGAAGTTGGTAGAAAGTGCGAATACCAAGATGCAAAGCCCAAATCCGCCTACGGCGAACAGTAATTTTTTTCCTTGTTTTTTTTGAAGGGGATAGCGGGTTAGCCATGCAATGGCCAAAAAATTCCCGAGGTAGGTCGCGGCCACCAGCCACCCCAGTCCTTGCGGCCCTACGTGCAAGATGTCATTGGCAAAGGCAGGCAACAGGGCTACCGCTCCGCCAAATAAGACGGCAAACATATCGAGACTCATGGCTCCGAACAAGGCTTTTTGACGCCATACAAATCGAACACCCTCCCATACACCTTCCCAGGTGCGAGATCCGCCCTGCCAACTGATGGGCTTTGGGGCGATCTGCATAAAGAGAATAATGGCGATGAGATTTAGCACGAGCACCGGAATAAAGGCGATCGTGATATTAGTATAGCCCATCAGCAGCCCGGCCAGTGCAGGTCCGGTCACTGCGGCTAGCAGCCAGATCATACTATTGATGGAGGCGGCCTTTACCAAGGCATCGGTCGGAACCAGTTGTGCGAGAAATGCATTGAAGGCGGCTCCTGAATAAGCACGCACGGCTCCGGTCGCGGCCATGATCGCATAGATGCTCCACTCTATAATGCGGGTGCTGTACTGCGAATGCATCCAATCGGACGTTATAGTGGCCAGGGCCATCATCAACACTAAATAGAGTGTCATGCAAATGGCCAGCAGGCGTTGTTTGTTACTCTTGTCTACGCGAACCCCGGCGGGTAGCGCCAGCGCGATCGCAGGAATTACTTCGGAAAGACCTAGCATGCCGAGGGCGAGTTTGCTACCGGTGAGCTCGTACAATCTCCACCCCAGCAGCACCGGGGTCATCCGCAGACCGGCAATAAACAAGATACGCGCCACTATAAAGAGCGTAAATTCTTTGTTGATGATCTGTTTGAATAAAAACGTACCGGGGGCCCTAGTGCTCATGGTAGTTGAATATAATGCAAACCGGCGGGATAATCCGATTCAATGGCTTCAATGATGGTTTGCAAGTGGTGATCGTTATGCAGAAAGTCCGCCTGTGCCACATCTACCACCAGCGTTCGGGTTGGCTGTTGGCGAATGTAACTGCCATAGGTGTCTTGTAATTGTTCGAGATACTGATCGGGAATGTTTTGTTCGTAAGGACGGTTACGCTTGCGAATATTTTCTTGCAGCTTCGATACGGGGGCTTGCAGGTAGATGAGCAGATCGGGTTGCAGTAGCTGTTGGTGAATGATATCGAAGAGTCGCTGGTAGAGCCGAAACTCATCGTCAGGCAGTGTTACTTTTGCAAAGAGCAGGCATTTGGTAAACAGATAATCCGAAATGGTCAACTCTTTAAAAAGATCTTGCTGCTGCAAAAGCTCCTTTAGTTGCTTGAAGCGCTCGGCCATAAAGAAGAGCTCTACCGGAAAGGCATACTGCCCCGGATTTTCGTAGAATTTGGGCAAAAAGGGATTGTCGGCAAATTCCTCTAAGATCAACCTCGACCCAAAGTGACGGCTAAGCAATTGGGCAAGTACGGTCTTGCCCGCTCCAATATTGCCTTCTATCGTTATAAATTGGTACTGCATAGCTGGTGCCGCAAGATACTTTAATTCAATTCCCGCTGCAGAATTTGACTGCCTTTGTGGAAAAATCAACCCGACAGCGAACTCGGTAAGCCGGAATAAGGCAAGGTGTCGGATCTGTCCATGTGTAGTTCGATCGATCGCCGTTCGTTATAGCGATAAAAGATGATGAAATTAAAATACATTTGCGAGGATGTCAATTCAGTCGACGCCTCCGTATAGCCAGTGGACCGCATTACTGTCCATGACCCGGGCAGGATTCAGGGCCATTTTTGCCAATCCGATCGCTATCGTCTTCAGTGTAATTTTCCCTATTGTCTTTGTATTGATCTTCTCGGCATTCGGGTCGGGGGGTGGTACCACGTACAAGATCGCCGTATTGCCTCCATCCGACACAATGAATGCCTTTTATCGGACCCTTCGACAGAATCCTGCGGTCGAGTTGGTCCGTTTTTCGGATAGTATAAAGTTGCAGCAAGCATTGATTAAGGGTAAACTTACCGGAACGATCTTGCTTACCGGCACGGCGGCCACCGATACCACGCTGCCCTCACTTCGGGTTCAATTCTTTTCGACCACGGCCAGTGGGCCTACCATCGGGCCTTTTTTGAATCTGTTGGATTATATCCGTCTGCAGGGGTTGGCCGCTTCTCTGCCAGCGGGAGCGGTTAGCATCGATCGTCCCGTTATACGCGAGGTAAGAAAGTATCTCCCGATCGATTTTGTGCTCCCGGGGCAATTGGGTTTTTCGATCTTGTTCTCGACGCTGTTTGGAATTGCGTTTACTTTTTACGGATTACGCGAACAGGGGGTACTCAAGCGCTTTTTTGCCACGCCCATCCACCGGATCAATATTCTGATAGGGATTGGCATAAGCCGTATCTTCTTTCAGCTGCTCAGCGTACTTGTATTGCTGCTGTTTGGACATTGGGTACTGGACTTTACCTTACAAAACGGATGGATAAGTGTGGTGCAGATCGTTTCTTTTACAATGCTGATGCTGCTGGTGCTCATGGGAGTGGGGCTTATCTTCAGCAGCATTGCCAAGACAGATGCCACCATTCCGCTTTTGATCAATCTTTTTGCCTTGCCTCAAATGTTGTTGTCGGGTACTTTCTTCTCGGTCGAGGTGTTTCCGCGCTGGCTGCAACAAATTTGTGAGGTCTTGCCCCTGAAGCAATTCAATGACGCCGTTCGTAAAATTTCTTTTGAAGGCTTAGACTGGCTTGATTGTGGCAAGGAATTCGGCATCCTGTTGCTTTGGTTGGTACTGGTCTATGCGCTGCTCTCCAGATTGCTTCGTTGGGAATAATTAATGCTCTTATGCGTGGTATATCCTTTTTTTTGGCCAGTCTGCTGATCTTATTCTTGTTGCTTACGTGTATCGGCCTTTTTCTTCCTGCCCGGGTAACCATCTCGCGGGCCGTTGATATTGCGCGGTCTCGTGAGTCGGTTTATCCATTTTTATCCGAGCCGGCTCGTTGGAGGCAGTGGTTTCCGGGGGCTGCCGACTGGCCACTGGTCAAAACCAATGGTCAAACGGTCGGTATTGCGACACCAAATGGCAATACGCTCTTGATAAAACTACAAGACGACAGTACGGTTGTTGTACAGGGTCTGCAGGCGGCCTCTATCGATGGCGATATGGGTTTTAAGTTGATCGGGTCGCCGGCAGATCGACATCTAACGGTGCAGTGGTACATGAATTTTTATTTTGACTGGTATCCGTGGGAGCGATTTTCGAGTTTGCTACTTGAAAATAAATTTGGAACCATAATGGAGCAGGGATTAAAACAACTGGAGCAGCAGGTTCAATCGGACGCTCGTACAAACTGAAGATTGCGCATGATCCCTTTGTAGCCGGGTCGCACCAGGGGAGAATCCCTAAATGTTTTTTTAAAGTGCTCTTCGGTCATCGTCATCCATTCCCGGCTGCTCAAGTTCAATATTTCCGGTAAGGGAACAAAGGCCGGTTCTCGGCCGGGTGTACTAAATCTATTCCAGGGGCATACCGTTTGGCAGGCATCGCAGCCGAACATCCATCCATCCATTTTTCCTTGTGCCTCGGTTGGCAGCAGCTGGTCTTTTAGTTCGATCGTGTAGTAGGAAATGCATTGGTGTGCGGCGATGGTCTTATCGGGTAAGATGGCATCGGTAGGGCAGGCATCGATGCAGCGGGTACAACTACCGCAATAATCTTTAGCGAACGGATCGTCATAGTCGAGCAAAAGATCGGTTATGAGCGTGGCAATAAAAAAGTAGGAGCCATTTTTTTTGGTAATGAGATTCCCGTTTTTGCCAACCCATCCTATGCCACTGCGCAAGGCCCAGCTCCGTTCCAGCACAGGTGCCGAATCGACGAAGCCGCGTCCGGTGATATCGCCGATCTTGTCTTGCAGCTCGGCCAGCAATTCGTGGAGCTTTGACTTGATGACATAGTGGTAGTCCTTGCCCCAAGCATAGGACGCGATCTTGGGAGACGCCGGGGATTGTCGCTCGCTGGGAAAATAATTCAAAAGCATCGTGATCACCGACCGGGCGCCGGGTACCAGACGAGTGGGATCTATACGCAGGTCAAAATGATTTTCCATGTACTTCATCTTGCCATGCATTCCCTGGTGAAGCCAATGCTCTAAGCGACGGGCATCATCAGAGAGGGGCATCGCCTTCGCAATGCCGCAGTACGAGAATCCCAGCCGAAGCGCTGTTTCTTTGATCAATCGGGTATGTTGCGATAAAGACTGCACGGCAATGTGTTATTGCTGACAGCGGTCACTCCACTGACGATCGATGAGGGCTTTCATCTCTTGGTGCAGACCGGCTTTGTCTTCTTTCAATTTATTTTTTGTGATGACCAGGTAAACGTAGCCTCGGCAGCGGTCGATCATCGACCATCCTCCGTGCATACCCGGTGCGCAAAGAGCTGTAGAAAGTCCATCTTTCTCTTCCACTACCCAGGCTCCATGCGCATAGCCAAAGGAGCTTCCTTTCATCGGGTTATAGGCGACCTTCGAAGCGGGTGCCTGAAGTTGAAGCAAGGCGTTGACAGAAGACGCGGTTAAAAAGGATCCCTGGTTTACTTTTCCCTCGTGTAGCAGCATGCGCAAAAATTTCAGATAGTCCTCGGTCGTTGATTGCGCTCCAGCCGAGGGATCCAGCGCAGCGCCACTCAGGTCGGTAAAACTAGTGCGCCTCATACCCAGTGGTGTAAGGAGTTTTGATTTTATGAGGATATCAAATTTCTTTTTGGTGACAACTTCTGCTATGCGTCCTGCAATATTGATGCCAGCCGTTGAGCTGTACCAGCATTCTGTTCCCGGCTTTGCACGAATGGTCAGTTTGACGAGATCGTTGACCTCCTCTTCGAGCGAATTGTATTTTTTTCGTTGCCCGTTGCTGAGCGACCTGTCTTTGGGCTCAATACCCGTCATTTGACTCAGGCAATGACGGATCGTGATGTATCCTTTAAAATATTTGCCGAACTCAGGCAGGTATTTTTGCACCGGATCATCAATGGCGAGTTTTCCTTCTTCGGCAAGCTTGAAAAGTAATGCCGCGGTCAACCACTGACTACTCAAGAAGACAGGCGCCTGCGATTTGGAGGTAAAGGTCTTTGACTCCATCAGTAGCAACGTAGAGTCGGCCGTGGCAAGTACGAAAACAAAATCGTCCTCTAATTCTTTAGTGTTGGCGTTCATCTTGGCCCTGACGGCGGACCAGTCAGGCTGGGCGATCAAGGAAAGGGGAGCCTGCAACAATAGCAGAAAAATCAGTCCACGTATGACGTTCGTGCAGATACGGTCGTAAAAAAATGACAAACTTTCGGTTCGGGAGCGGGGTATCATTTGCTGAATGATTTTTGAGAGGGTTGGATAGCCGAATGGACTGTTCGCATAAAAGTACAAACTAAAAAACGATCATATTGCTATGAATTTATCCAACTTTACTATCAAGGCGGCCGAAGCCATACAGCAAGCCCAGCAACTGGCCTTTAATGCTCGCCATCTATCTATAGAAACGGAGCATTTGCTCAAAGCGCTATTAGATCAGGTGGATTCACCGGTGGAGTATCTGCTCAAAAAAAATAATGTGACAGTCAATTTGGTGCAGAGTAAATTGCAAGAGCTGATGAAGGTATTGCCTCGTACCGAGGGAGAGCCTGCGCAGCAGATCAGTCGCGAGGGTAATAACGTGGTCTTGCGGGCCGGGGCGGTGTTAGCGAATTTTCAAGATGAGTTCATAACGCCCGAGCATTTGCTGTTGGCCATGGTACAAGGCAACGATGCTACCGCCAAATTACTTCGTAATGCCGGGTTGTCCGAGCAGGGCTTGACGGCGGCCATAAAGGAACTTCGGAAAGGGGCCAAAGTGACATCCTCTACGCAAGAACAATCGTTTCAGGCGCTCGAGAAATATGCACGCAACCTGAACGAAGAGGCCCGTCGCGGAAAACTCGACCCAGTGATCGGAAGAGACGAGGAGATCAGAAGAACCTTGCATATTTTATCTCGTCGTACCAAAAATAATCCCATACTGGTGGGAGAGCCCGGTGTCGGAAAGACCGCCATTGCAGAAGGTATCGCTCATCGCATTGTCAATGGGGATGTACCTGAGAATCTGCGGTCAAAGTCGATCTATGCGCTCGATATGGGCCAGCTGATCGCCGGGGCAAAATATAAAGGTGAATTCGAAGAACGATTAAAGGCCGTGGTCAAGGAGGTAGGCCAGTCAGAGGGGTCGATCATACTTTTTATCGATGAGATCCATACCCTGGTGGGTGCCGGCGGCGGCGAGGGGGCCATGGACGCTGCCAATATCTTAAAGCCCGCCCTGGCACGCGGAGAGCTGAGGGCGGTGGGGGCTACCACACTCAACGAGTACCAGCGGTATTTTGAAAAAGACAAAGCGCTGGAGCGACGTTTTCAAAAAGTAATGATCGAGGAACCCTCTCCCGAAGATGCCATCTCTATTTTGCGCGGGCTTAAGGATCGCTACGAGACCCACCATCACGTTCGCATCAAAGATGAGGCGATCATGGCGGCGGTCGAGTTATCGCATCGCTATATTACCGATCGCTTTTTGCCTGATAAGGCCATCGATTTGATCGATGAAAGTGCCGCCAAATTGCGACTCGAGATGAACTCGATGCCAGAAGAACTCGATACGCTCGAAAGGCAGATCCGGCAGCTCGAAATAGAAAGAGAAGCCATTAAGCGCGAGCGTGATGAGGTTAAATTGAAAGAGCTAAGTACCGAGTTAGCCAACCTGGCCGTACAACGAGATACGCTCAAGGCCAAATGGACCGAAGAAAAAGAACTGGTAGAGCAATTGCAGTCTGCCAAAGCAACTATCGAGCAGCTTCGGCAAGCAGCTGAGCGCGCCGAACGCGAGGGCGATTACGGCAAGGTCGCTGAGATCCGCTATGGAAAGATCAAAGAGCAAGAAAAAATCATTGAAGCACTTAGTCAACAACTTAGCCAGTCCGCTGAGAAGCGACTCTTGAAAGAAGAAGTAGATGCAGCGGATATTGCGGAGACCGTTGCCAAAGCCACCGGCATTCCGGTAAGTCGTATGATGCAGTCCGAAAGAGAAAAGCTACTGCATCTCGAGACCGAGTTGCACCAGCGGGTGGTAGGACAAGAAGAAGCTATTACAGCAGTAGCCGATGCCATCCGTCGAAGCAGAGCCGGCTTACAGGATCCCAAAAAGCCAATCGGATCGTTTGTATTCTTGGGTACCACCGGTGTCGGAAAGACGGAGTTGGCCAAGGCGCTTGCCGAGTTATTATTTGATGATGAAGTCATGCTCACTCGCATCGACATGAGCGAGTATCAAGAGAAGCACACCGTTAGTCGTCTGGTGGGAGCCCCTCCCGGTTATGTAGGTTACGAAGAAGGGGGCCAGTTGACCGAAGCCGTGCGGCGTAAGCCCTACAGTGTGGTATTGTTGGATGAGATCGAAAAAGCACACCCCGACGTTTGGAATATTTTATTGCAAGTACTCGATGATGGGAGGCTGACGGATAGCAAAGGCCGTGTGGTCAATTTCAGAAATACGATCATCATCATGACCTCTAATATCGGCAGCCACCTGATTATGGATGCCTTCGAATCGGTGCGTGAAGAAAGCCAGGTCGAAGAGGCCACGCAAAAGGCAAAAGAAGAAGTGATGCTATTGCTTCGCCAGACCATTCGGCCCGAGTTGCTCAACCGGATCGATGAGATCATCATGTTCAATCCATTACTGCGCAAAGAAGTGATGGGCATCGTTCGGATTCAGTTGGAGGCACTTAAAAAAATGTTGCACCAGTCGGGTATTCTACTTGATTTTAGCGACTATGCACTTCGGTATCTGGCGGTACAAGGATTCGATCCGCAGTTTGGGGCCAGGCCCTTAAAGCGCCTGATTCAAAAAGAGATCATCAATCCGCTCAGCAAAAAAATACTGGCAGGAGAGGTCGACAAGTCGGCCCCTGTGTTAGTGGATGTTTTCGATAATACCGTGGTATTTCGACATGGGGTGACCAAGGTCATTGGGCTACTCCCATAGTCCGCTTACCTTGAATAGGTGGGGGAGGGCAAGGCTGATAGGGACGGAGCAGGGTTATTGCTTAATGAGAGGGCATTAGTTGTAAGTTATTGAAAATCAATAATTCTGTTGAGAAATGTTAAATATATTACAAGCGGTGGTTAAACGGGATAAAAACCCCCTATCTTTAGCCGCAGCCGGGTTGCAAAAAAGATTGGTGCAAGTGCTCAACCCAAAACACTAACAGTTGTTATTATAATTGGCTGGTTGTCTAACCGGCAAAAAAAAATAAGATGGCATTCAAAAAGGACGACGTTGTTATTATAGAGCCTCGCGAGATCTTTGTGGGCAAGAAAGATGCGCCCGTTACAGTAATGGAATTCGGTGAATACGAAAGTGAGGAATGTGCCAAAGTAAACGAGGTCGTCAAGCAATTGCTGGAAGAGTTCGAGGGAAAGATAAAATTTCAATTCAGACATTTTCCGCTCACCTTGATACACCAACGCAGTTTAAAGGCAAGTGAGTCTGCCGTGGCTGCAGCGCAAGAAGGAAAATTCTGGGAAATGCACAATGTGCTTTTCAGCAACCGGAGAAATCTGGGCACCACCAGTCTAAAGTTACATAGTAAGGAAGCCGGCGTAAAGAATAAAAAATTTCTGGATGATCTGGTCAATGGTGTTTATGGCTGGCAAGTGCAGGACGATCTTAAAGAGGGGATCAATCGTGGTGTAAAAGATTTACCAGCCTTCTTTATCAATGATGTTCCATTTTCAGGTAAACCCACGTTCGCTAATTTGAGTGCTGCAATTCAGACGGCATTAAAAAAATCCAAGAGCAAGGCGCCCGTAAAAAAAGCAGCCGCCCAGCCCACCGCAAAGCGAGCTCCCTCCAAATCTGTTGTCAAGCAAAAGCAACGGGCCTGACCGATATAATCTAGCCTTTCGCTACCCCTGATCGGGTAAAAAATATAGACCGCCCTGCACCCAGGGCAGTTTTTTATACTAAAAAGCCCCCTTGAGAATTCAAGAGGGCTTTTTGAATAAAGACAACGCGTATTACCAGCGACTATTAGAATAGTTAGCAGAGCGGGCAGGTCTTTCTTCACGGGGTTTGGCAACGGCCACGCGAATGGCACGTCCTTCTACCGTGGCACCGTCCAGTTCGCCAATGGCTTTTTGGGCAGCGGCATCATCGGTCATTTCCACAAATCCGAAGCCCTTGCTACGGTTCGTGTACTTGTCCATGATGATTTTGGCAGAGCTTACCTCGCCATAATCGGCAAAATAACTTCTGAGATCTTCGTCCGTTACAGCGAACGGAAGGTTCGAAACATAAATGTTCATGCAAAAAAATTAAGCATTAAAAAAGCTTGAGAACAACGAAAAGGTAAAGAAGACTAACTAGTGGCGACCAGAGGCTTTGCAGTAGTACGAATCGTTCAGTTACGGACAGTCAGTTGACTCAAAATAACGATGTAAAGGTAGGGATATTTAGGGTCGCCTCCAATTATAATTTTGTTTCTTTGTTTTATGATTCGATCGCTGCAAGATATTACGGCTCCCTATTTTATCGGCATCGCCGGCACCGGTATGAGTGCACTGGCGCAGTATTTACAGGGAATCGGTATACAAGTGGCCGGCAGCGATCGCCAGTTTGTAAAAGGCGCATGGAACGAAGTGCAGATCAAGTTGAGCGAAGCAGGTATTCGTTGTTTTGAGCAGGATGGCCATTCGCTGACGTCGGCGTTCGATGTGGTGATCGTTTCTACGGCTATCGAAGACACGGTTGTCGAGGTGCAGCAGGCCAAACAACTTGGTATTCCCATTTTGCATCGTGCAGCGCTACTGGCACTCATCGCTGCCAGCAAGAAGACCATTGCCATTGCCGGCACCAGTGGTAAAAGCACGACCAGCGCCATGTTATTCGACATACTCGAAAAGGCCGGATATCAACCCGGCATTATCAGCGGGGCCGGCCTGGTCCGTATAATCGAACAGGGAAAGATCGGTAATGCAGTAGCCGGAAAAGGTGAGTGGCTCGTTATCGAAGCCGACGAAAGTGATGGTTCGATCGTGCAGTATCATCCGCATACCGGTGTTTTGCTCAATATCGACAAGGACCACGAGGAGACGGATAAGCTGCTCTCTTTGTTCACGACGTTCAGACACAATTGCGAACATTTTCTGGTCAATCGTACGCATCCATTGGCAGCCACCCTTTCGCTAGAGGCCGGTAAGGATTGCAAAGTGGTAGGAGCGGGAGAAGCAGAGAATACACAGGGAGCTAAAGAAAAAGAGGTCGTTGGGTATCGCGCCCAAGCGTTTAGCCAGACGGGTATGACCATCTCATTTTTGGTCAATGACCAACCCGTTCACCTGCAGCAGATCGGGCAGCACAATATGGAAAATGCACTTGCGGCAATGGCGGTAGCTCACCAGGTAGGCGTGCCACTCACCGTGGCCGCCGCCGCATTGGCGGAATATAAAGGCATTTATCGCCGCCACCAGGTATGGGGGCAGAAAAAAGGGGTTTGGCTCATTGATGATTATGCGCACAATCCGGTAAAATGTGCTGCTGCCATCAGGGCTTGCCAACCGATGGCGTCGAAAGTGATTGCCTGGTTTCAGCCGCATGGATTTAAGCCCACGCGGTTCCTGCGAAATGATTTTGTACAAGAATTCGCCGCGGCGCTTCGAAGTGTCGACGAGATCTGGATGAGTGAGATCTATTATGCAGGAGGGGCTGCCGTTAAGGATATTTCTGCAGCCGATCTAATAGAGGATCTTCAACAGCTGGGGGTCGCTGCTTTTTTTGTGGCGAACCGAGCAGCGTTGTTAGCGAACATGCGCGCTCATTTTTCGTCAGATTGCGTCTTGCTTTTAATGGGAGCGCGTGACCCCTCACTCGAAACCTTTGCTCGTGAGGTTTGGGAGGAGCTTTGAGTTAAGGAGCGAAAAATTTATAACCAGCCCAGGTGGCGATCCATCCTCCCACTAGCGTAGCTGTCAGGTAGAGTGCGAAAATGGCGAATCTGTCGGTCTTTATCAATAGTAAACTTTCGTGGCTGAATGCAGAGAGGGTGGTAAAGCCTCCACAAAGGCCCGTGAATAGAAAAAGTTTGGTCTCCTCTGATAAGATGGAATACTTCTCGCTAATACCCCAACCAATTCCGATCAAAAGACAACCCAACACATTTACCAACCAGGTTCCTGACGGAAATGCATCTTGTTGAGCCGGATTTAATAAACGTTGCAGGCTATAGCGTAAGACGGAACCGAGGGCACCTCCGGCCGCTACGAAAAATAGATGTCGTATCATGGCTGATCGTGTTCGAATAGATACTTGAGATCTACCACCCAGGTCGTATTGGTTTTGGCAACACGTAGGGTAT